>JBDHTV010000006.1:0-24677 GCA_039808825.1 Bdellovibrionales bacterium
ATGCTGCTCACTGATATTCGCAGCGCCATTCTGGCGCAAAGCAAGCATTACTTGCCGGATGATATTATCCCGTTGCCGTGCAATCCTGACCAGATTGCGATTGGTTATGCGTTGCGCGACGGGCGCAGCATAACCCCGGTGACCAATCTCATCCCGCGTGATGAATATGTCAGTGCCGTGCCCAACGCCATCACGTTCGAGAAATACCCGGCGATCAAGCAAAAGCTCTTCGACCTGCTGTCGCTGGCGACCGTGGGCAGTCTTGGCGAGGACAAGCTCAACAGCCTGCTCTGTTGCCTGCCGCAAGTCGAGGTGCCGGATAATTTCGGCTATGACCGCATCTTCCGCATTGTTATCGTCCAGTTCCTCGACAAATATAATTTCTGCCTCGGCACCGTGAAACGGTCTTGCATCCACTTCGTGACCGGACAGGGGCAGGTCATTCCATTCGATACTTATAATCTGTTCTATCGCGATAATGCCATTGCGGCGATCCGTGCCGAACGCGATGCTCGAAGGGAGAAACGGCCATGATCTTTTCGCTCCTGCTTTATCTGCTGTTCAGCGTGCCGATTCTGATTTTTCTTGTCTCCTGGCGCATCACGGGTGATGGCAAAAGCGGCTGGCGCTTGCCAGCCGACAAGCGCGATCGCTTTCTTTGGCTTGTCGCCGGTTTCGCCATTGCATTCCCGCTGTTCCTTTCCGGCCTGGGCTGTTCGCTGTTCAATCTTGGCATCTACGCCACCAGCACGCTTGGCCGGATGACCGGCGCTGTGCATAGCGAAAATTACGACATTTTCTTTCTACTTGCGCTGGCGGTATCCGTCCCGGCGGGATTGATTGGCTTTTTTTGCGCGCGTGCGGCATGGCGCCGCCTTCGTGGCCTGCTCTTGAATCAAGTAGCATCAAAATCTGAAGCTGATAATGATATATGAGAAAAATAGAGGAGCCGATTTTACACAACAGTGACGGGCGGTGAAGTTTAGTGAGGCCATCAATGCGTACTGCCATTATCATTCCTGCCCGGTGGGGATCGACCCGGCTGCCCGGCAAGCCGTTACTGCCCATCGCGGGGCGCAGCATGTTGTCCCGTGTCGTGGCGATTGCGCGCGCCGCGGCTGATGCTGAGACAAGCGTGGCGGTGGCGACGGATGATGACCGCATTATCGCGCATTGCGGTGAACTCGGCGTTATGGCGCTGCGCACGCCGGCGGATTGCGCGACGGGCACGGACCGCGTGCGCGCCGCCGCCGCGCTGCTGCCGGAACAACCGGATTTCATTGTCAATTTGCAGGGGGATGCGCCGTTGACGCCGCCCGATTTTGTCCGGGCGCTTATCGACCGATTCCGGCAAACCCCTTGCGATATGATCACGCCGGTGGTGCAGCTGAGTTGGGACGGGCTCGATGCAATGCGCGTGGCCAAGCAGGCGACGCCGTTCAGCGGTACAATTGCGGTCTTTGACCCGATCAGCGGGCGGGCGCATTGGTTCTCCAAAAACATTATTCCTGCTTTGCGTAAAGAAGATGCGTTGCGCCAGCAAAATGTGCGCGCGCCCGTCTGGCGGCATATCGGCCTCTATGGTTACAGCCGCGCGATGCTGGAACGTTATAGCACGTTGCCGGAAGGCTTGTATGAACGGCTCGAAGGGCTTGAACAGCTGCGCGTGCTGGAACATGGCTTCGAGATTATCTGCGTGCCGGTGGATTATCGCGGGCGGCCCAGCATGTCAGGTGTCGATAGTCCGGAGGATATCGGCCGGGCCGAGGCGCTGATCGCGCAATATGGCGAGCTCTATTGATGACGACGCGGTTGATCATCGCCCGCCACGGCAATACGTTTGACCCCGGCGAAGTCGTCCGCCGCGTCGGAGTGGGCACGGATTTGCCCCTTTCATCAAGCGGCCGGGCGCAGGCGACGCGGCTGGGCGTGCATTTGCGCACCGCGCAACTTTTGCCGGACGCGCTCTATGTTTCGACGCTTAAGCGTACACAACAAACGGCGCTGCTCGCGATGCAGGCAGCACAACACAACGTGATGCAGCAAGTTTCAGCGCAGTTTAATGAGATCGATTACGGTCCGGACGAAGGCAAACCGGAGGATGAGGTCGTTGCCCGGCTAGGAAAAGCTGCTTTGCAAGGCTGGGATGAGGACGGTGTTGTGCCAACTGGCTGGCGGGTTGATCCGGCCGCGCTGGCAGCCATGTGGCGCGATTTTTCGGCCCAAACATTACGAGACAGGCCGGATGTTGTCACCATGGTGGTGACCAGCAACGGCATCGCCCGTTTCGCCCCCCTGATCGCCGGACCAATGGCAGCTTTTAAGGCGCAATATGCGCCCAAGCTCAGTACGGCAGCTTATGGGTTGCTCGTCCATGACGGTGCGGCGTGGCGCATCGACGGTTGGAACATCAGAGCGATTTAGGTTGCTCCTGGTGAGATAGACATGCGCCGTTGCCGTGCTGATGATGATGCGGGCGTATCGGCCACTCCGGGGCAAGGGGCGGACAGACGGGCGGCGTATGACCGCGATCGGTGCGGAGCGAATGATGCGTCAGTGGCTCGAGCGAAGCATCGCGGCGATTGACAACATAAAGATTGCCTTCGCCCATTTTGAAGAGCAGCCCCGTAACCGTCGGCCGTTCCCAGTCCGGCCCTTTTTCCTTGACCAGCTGATCGAGATAACGGTCGATATTGCGCACACTCAAAGCGACGTTGAGAACCGAAGCATGGTCATGGCGATGCTGTAGCGGCATGGCTTGCAAACGGCGCGTGAACGTGACTTTCTGGTTACGCCATTGCGTCAAGATAGGATCCTTGTGGCCATAGGCCGCCGCTTTCATCGCGCCGCAATCATCATGGCCGTCGATAATGATTTTCTTGATGCCGAGGCCGACGGCATAGGCCACGGCACCCCAAACAGCGACGTCTTGGCGCGGCGTGCGCGGTACGCTGTTGCCGAGATTGCGATAGACCAGGGCCTGTCCTGGCTTCAGGTTATAAATTTCTTCCGGGGGTTTGCGCGGATCGGCGCAGCCAATAATCGCCCACTCCAGCTTGCGTTGCGGCGAGACGCCTTCATCGACAATTTTTTGATAACAGTGACCGATATCGCGGTGGCAGGTCGTACATTCATATTGCGCGGCATAGAATTGTTGGAAGCCGGAAACAAGGGAAGCCAGATGGGTTTTTTCTTCTTTCATGATAACCAACGCACAAAATTAAGCTCTGTAATGCGCGTGATTTAGGCCTTTGACAGGCCGCAAGCAATACGAAGCTACGGCGCAAATTGCCGCAGCTTATCAGCTTGAAGGCGTTGGTTTTCCAGGATTAGAAGCAGGCAAAACGCTTATTTATTTTCAGCGTGATCCTGTTTTTCCAGACTCGCGCGCATTAACTCGATTAGCGGCTGCAAGTGATTGTCGTTGCGCTGCAAGACGGAACTATATTCCTGCCGTTGCGTCACGCTCATGCTGATGCCTTCGACGATCACATCGATAATGCCGAGACGGCCGTCGAAATTACGTACGCGCCAATCCACGATAATCGGCTGGTCGCTCTCCTGGCGCATGATGTGGCTGGTGATAATGGTGTCGCGCTCGCCTTCCTGATGCGCTTCCACGACCTTGAAAGTCTCGCCGCTATACATGGCGAAGCGGTCGGAATAAATGCGGATGACAAGTTTCTCGAACAGGCCGAGATATTCGTCTTTTTCGGCCTGGCTTGCGCCTTGCCATGCATTACGACCGATGACGAAGCGCGCAATGGTCGGCAAGTCGAACGACTGATGCATTAATTCGCGGAAGGTCGCGTCTCGCGCTTCCGGCGAGGCGCTCTTATCCGCCAGGATGGAAATGGCTTTGTCGCCGAGATGCTGAATAAAACTATTAGGCGTATTTTGTTCGGTGCCCGCGCTCTGTTCCGTGGTGGCTTCAGGCGCTTCGGCAGCATGGAGCGGAAGTGCCAGCAGTTGCGAGCCAAGGAAAGCGGCTGCAGCAAGACACAAAAAACGTGACGCCATAACGGTACTCCGTGTGGACACAAAAACTTTTTGATTGCGAGCGACGAACATGAGCGGAACTGAATTCAACCATGCCAAGTTTTCGATAATAAACCTATAATTTTTTGCGATGCGGCAAGGGGCTAGGCGGGATTTATTATCCACGTCAGCCGTAAAAGACAATGTACTTTCTATTCACATGAAATTAACCAATATGGCGCAAACGCCACAATTCAGCCCTTTTGTAATCAAGGATTTAGCGTCTATTATCTCAGACAGCACAAGTAGATTCGAATCCACGAAATGCCGATGTGCTGAACGCTCTTGCAAGAATTGGAAGGATATAAAATGCGTAAGATTCTCTCCGTCGCCGCGATGGCTCTCCTGGTTGCTTCTTTCGCCGTTCCGGCCTTCGCCGCTGACGAAGCGATGGATGCCGCTCCGGCCGCCACCACCGAAACCGCTGCTCCGGCCGCTGCCGCTGAAGCCCCGAAGGCGACCGATGAAGCCAAGCCGGTCAAGAAGCATCATGGCAAGAAGCACCATGGCAAGAAGCATCACAAGGCGGCCAAGCAGGACACCACTGCGACGACCACCAAGTAATCAAGGCGCGTTAAGCGCACTGATATGTGAACCGCCGGAACGAATGTTCCGGCGGTTTTTCTTTGAGTCAGTTTTCGTCAATGCCGCCGTTTTCGGCGAGCACATGCCCGGCGAGATACAACGAGCCGCAGATCAGCAAACGCGCAGGTGGTTGTTGGTTCCGCGCAAGTTCTTTGATTGCGGCGACGATGCTGGGTGCAGCCGCGCTGTCGGCGATGCCGCATTGCCTTGCTGCCGCTAGTGCCACGGTAAGCGGCAGGGTATTCGGCGTGTCGGGAATTTCAACCGCACGCAATTTCGCGATCGACGATGCGAGCGGTTGCAAAAATTCCTGCGGTACTTTGCTGTTGAGCATACCGTAAATGACATAAAGCGGGCGCGCGGCGGCGCCATCACTCGCTCGCCATTGCGCGGCCTGTGCGGCGAGCACTTCACCGGCGGAATCATTGTGCCCGCCATCGAGCCATAACGTCCAGCCCGGCGGCAGCATGGCGTGTAATTTGCCATGCGTAACCGGTTGCAGTCGGGCGGGCCAGGCGACGTTACGCAATCCGGCGGCGTAGTGCGCCGGGGCAATAACGTCAGGCAGGCAATGCCGCAGCGTGGCGATGGCGAGCGAGGCGTTCGCCAGCTGATGCGCGCCGAGCAGGCCAGGCGGCGGCAGGTCGAGCGCGCCATATTTATCCTGATAGCGCATGGCGTTGCCTTGCGCGTCGGCTTGCCAATCCTTGCCGTAATGCAAGAGCGGCGCGTTCTTTTCTGTCGCCTCGCGGGCAAAAACGTCATCGACGCTGGCGTCGAATTGCTGACCGACGAAGCAGGGACAATTGGGCTTGATGATGCCGGCTTTCTCCCCCGCGATTTGAGGCAGCGTCGTGCCGAGATATTCGCGATGATCGAAGGAGATGCGGCTGATAACGCTGGCGCGTGGCTGGGCCACGACATTCGTGGCGTCGTATCGGCCGCCAAGCCCGGTTTCGAGAATGAGGAAATCCGCGGGCGTGCGGGCGAACGCCGCGAAGGCCGCAGCGGTCGTCGCTTCGAACTGGCTGATGGTGTTGGGTTCAATCGCGGCTTCGACTTCGCGCAGCAGCCCGACCAGAGTCGGTTCGTCGATCAGTTTGCCCGCGAGCCGGATGCGCTCATGAAAGCGCACGAGATGCGGCGAGGTGTAGACATGGACGCGCTTGCCCGCCGCTTCGAGTATGGCCCGCAGAAAAGCACAGGTGCTGCCCTTGCCGTTGGTGCCCGCGATATGAATGACGGGCGGCAGCTTTTCCTGCGGATTGCCGAAATGCTTGAGCAGGTTGAAATAGGCGGGACGCAGGCTTAGTTCGATAACGCGCGGAAAGCCGCTGGCCAGCTTGGCCAGCAAATCATCGGAAAGTATCAAGCTCAACGCGCTTTGCCCTTGTTGACCGCGATGGGCAGGGTGTTGCTCTTGCCGCTGGCCAGCAGACCGATAACACGGCCCAACGTTTCCCGCAGTTCCTTGCGCGTGACGACGATATCGACCATACCGTGTTCCTGCAAATATTCAGCGCGCTGAAAGCCCGGCGGCAGGGTTTCGCGAATGGTGCTCTCGATCACGCGCGCGCCGGCAAAGCCGATGGTCGCGCCCTTTTCGGCGATATGGATGTCGCCGACCATGGCGAACGAGGCCGTGACGCCGCCCGTGGTCGGGTCGGTCAAGACGACGATGTAAGGCAGCCCGGCGCGTTTTACCGCTTCCACCGCGATGATGGTGCGCGGCATCTGCATCAGCGACAACGCGCCTTCCTGCATGCGTGCGCCGCCGGAGGCCGGAACGACGATGAAAGCGGCATGCGTTTCAACCGCGCGCTTCGCGGCGGTCACGATACCTTCGCCCACGCCCATCCCCATCGAGCCGCCCATGAAAGCGAAATCGAACACGGCGGCGACGACCTTGTTGCCGCCGATGGTGCCTTCACCGGCCAGAATGGCATCCTGCCGGCCGGTTTTGCTCTGCGCGTCCTTCAGGCGGTCGGCATAGCGCTTCTGGTCGCGGAAACGCAGCGGGTCGGCATTGACCTTCGGCAAGGCCAGCGTCTGATACTGCCCGTCATCGAACAGCACTTCCATACGCTTGGTCACGCTGATCTTGAGGTGATAATTGCAATGGCGGCATACGCTCATATTCTCTTCAAGCTCGCGCTTGAACAGCATGGCGCCGCAGCCGGGGCACTTGTCCCACAGATTGTCGGGCACTTCCTTGGGACCGACGAGGCTCTGAATCTTCGGACGAACGAAATTAGTCAGCCAATTCATAATCAGGACTTTCTGCCGGTCGCGGCGGCGAAGGCGCGCACAAGCGCGGCGATTTCGGAGACAATTTTTGCGCTGCTTTGCTTGCTGCCGTCAAGATTGGCGGCAATACGCTCGACCAACGCGCTGCCAACGATCACGCCATCAGCAAATTGCGCGAGCGGCGCCAGCTGTTCAGGCGTCTTAATGCCGAAGCCGACGGCCAAAGGCAGCTTGGTGCTATGCCGGATTGCCGCGAGAGCCGACCGCACATGCTCGACGGTTGCGCTCTTGGTGCCAGTAATCCCGGCAATCGAGACATAATAAAGAAACCCACCGGCACCGTTCAAAACCTGCGGCAGTCGCTCGGCATCCGTCGTCGGCGTGGCGAGGCGAATGATGGTAATCCCGACCTGTGCGGCTTGCGCGCGGAATTCCGCGTCTTCTTCCGGTGGCAGGTCGACGATAATCAAGCCGTCGACTCCGGCTCCGGCCGCGTCATGCAGGAATTTTTCCGGCTGATAAGCGAAAATGGGGTTGAAATAGCCCATCAGTACGATGGGTGTCGTGCTATTCTTCTGGCGAAAGCTGCGCACGAGTTCCAGCGTCTTGCGCATGTTGGCGCCGCCTTGCAGCGCCCGGATGCCTGCCGCCTGAATGGCAGGGCCATCGGCCATCGGGTCGCTGAACGGCATGCCCAGCTCGATGATATCGGCCCCGGCCTGCGGCAATTCGGCGAGGATTTGCGCGGTCGTGTCATGGTCGGGGTCGCCCGCCATGATGAAGGTGACAAGTGCGGCGCGCTCGGCGGCCTGTGCACGGGCAAAGGCGTCGGCGATGCGGCTCGTGGCTTGCGGTTGTGTGGCGCGCGCTTCAGCGGTTTTCATATTGTGACTCCCAGCGCCTTGGCGACGGTGAAGATATCCTTGTCGCCACGGCCGCAGATATTGACCACCATGAGGTGGTCGCGCGGCAATGTCGGGGCGATTTTACGCACGACGGCAAGCGCATGCGACGGTTCCAGCGCCGGGATGATGCCCTCGGTACGGCAGCAGAACTGGAACGCGTCCAGCGCTTCCTTATCGGTGGCGGCAGTGTAATCGACGCGCTTCTGTTCGAACAGCCAGGCATGTTCGGGGCCGATGCCGGGATAATCGAGGCCGGCGGAGATGGAGTGTGCCTCGGTAATCTGGCCGTCCTCGTCCTGCAGATAATAGCTCTTGTTGCCATGCATGACGGCTGGCTTGCCGCCATAGAGGCTCGCGGCGTGCTTGTCGGTATCGAGGCCATGACCGGCAGCTTCCACCGCCACCATCTTGACGCTTTTGTCGTCGAGAAAATCGTAGAACAAGCCGAGCGCGTTCGAACCGCCGCCGATACAGGCAACGAGCGAGTCCGGCAGACGGCCTTCGGCTTTATGCAGCTGTTCACGTACTTCACGGCCGATGACGGACTGGAAGTCGCGGACCATCGCGGGATAAGGGTGGGGGCCCGCCGCCGTGCCGATGATGTAGAATGTGTCGTGGACGTTGCCGACCCAGTCGCGCAACGCCTCATTCATCGCGTCCTTGAGCGATTTGGAGCCGCTATGCACGGGGATGACTTCCGCGCCGAGCAGCTTCATGCGGAAGACGTTAGGCTGCTGGCGCTCGACATCGAGCGCGCCCATATAGATCGTGCAGGGCAGGTTGAACAGCGCCGCGACGGTCGCGGTGGCGACGCCGTGCTGGCCCGCGCCGGTTTCGGCGATGATGCGGGTTTTGCCCATGCGCCGCGCCAGCAAAATCTGGCCCATGCAATTATTGATCTTGTGCGCGCCGGTATGGTTGAGCTCGTCGCGCTTGAAGTAAATCTTGGCGCCGCCCAGCTCCTTGGTCATGCGTGCGGCATGATAGAGCGGCGAGGGACGGCCGACATAATGCTCGAGATAATAATCCAGCTCCTGCTGGAAACTCGGGTCGGCCTTGGCCTTGCTATAGGCGGCCTCGACGGAGAGGATGAGCGGCATCAGCGTCTCGGCGACATAGCGTCCGCCGAAAGCGCCGAAATGGCCGGAGGTGTCCGGCATATATTTGAAAGAGTTCTGGATCATGGTTGGGCACAATAGCGGAATTAAGGCCGCCGTCAAATCGGCGATTGCACGGCATTTGACAGGAGAATCAGCTGGTTAAGTCATGGGGCTTGCCTTTATTGGGCAAAGCCGGGTCCGGCGGCTGCGGCAATTTCTCAAAATCGGTAAATGCACCGCTGGCAATCTGTTGTTGCCGTCGTTGTTCGGCTGCCGCGCGGCGCAGCGTAATACCGGGATCGGCGGTTACGGCGGCGATGAGTTTGCCATCGCTGCCGAGAATGGCATCGGCATGCTGTACGACCAGAAGGTTGGGGGCGGCTTTGGGGACAAGCTGCAACAGGTGCGTAAGGCAGGCCTGCTCGCTGCCTGGGCCCATACGATGCCGCAGCAGCGCCAGTGCGGTGCCGGTGCTGCGTGCCTTGGCCTGACGGCAATGAATGAGGATGTTTTCTGCACCGTTCACGGGGCGCAATTTATCGGCATGGTCAAGCGCGGCCTGAATATGGTCGCGGCGCGGGCCATCCGGATGCGGCTGTTCGACATCCCACATGGTCAGGATCAGCTGTTTTTTGCGCCAGGTCGGGTCGAAATGCTCTTCCAGGCGCGGCGCGCGTCCACGCTCCGGCGTATCCGCCCCCGGATGCTCGATGGAGATGACGGCGCTATAGGGCCGGCCGGCCTGTTCGGCGGCCCGTATTTTTTCGACCACCTCGACAGCTTTGCAGATGGTGATGGCCGGGAATTTCATATGCCTCCGGCCGCGCGGCAGAAGGCGGCGATTTTTGCCAAATCTTTGACGCCGGGACTGCTTTCGACACCGGAGGAGACATCAACCTGCGCCGCGCCGCTGATGGCGACAGCTTCGGCGACATTCTCGGGGGTCAGGCCGCCCGCGAGCAGCCACGGTCGCGGCACGATCTGACCAGCGAGAATCCGCCAGTCGAAAGCCAGCGCATTGCCGCCGGGTAATCCGCCAGCAGGCGGTTTGGCGTCGAACAAAAACTGGTCTACCAGCGGCACATAAGGCGTGACGGCGGCGAGGTCGGCACTGGCCGCAATTGGAAGGGCTTTCATCACCGCTTTGGGCCAGATGCTGCGCATGGCGGCAATGCGTTGCGGCGTTTCCGTGCCATGCAGCTGCAGCAGATCGAGGCGCGGCAGCTTTGCAAGCTGGCGCAACGTATCATCATCCGGGTCAACACAGAGCGCAACGGTACGCAAGGCCGGTGCGGCCTGCTGCAGCAGGGTCGCCATCTGTTCAAGCGTGATATGACGCGGCGAGCGCGGGTAAAGCACAAAACCAGCATAGCGGGCGCCATGTCGTGCTGCGGTATGCAGCGTCTCCGGCTCCTTGATGCCGCAGATTTTGACGGCGGTCTTCACGCCAGCTCCGCATTGATTTTCTGCGCGGCGGCGAGCGGATCTGCGGCGGCGGTAATCGGGCGGCCAATGACGAGGTGCGTCGCTCCGGCCCCCATCGCCTCGCGCGGGGTCATAACGCGCTTCTGGTCGTTGCTGGCGGCCCAGGCGGGGCGGATGCCCGGCACCATCAGGATGAAGTCCGGGCCGCAAGCGGCACGCAGCGCGGCGATTTCAGTTGGCGCGCAAATGACACCATCAAGCTCCGCCGCTTGCGCCAGCTTGGCGAGGCGTACCACCTGCGCGCGCGTGTCCTTATCCTGACCGACGCTGGCGAGATCGTCGCTGTCGAGGCTTGTGAGAACGGTGACGCCCAGCAATTTGGGCGGATTATCGGCTTGCGCCGCGACATCGCGTGCCGCTGTCATCATCGCTTCGCCGCCGCTGGTGTGGATGGTCACGAAATCGGGGCTTAGCGGTAGCAATGATGCAAGCGCGCCCGCGACCGTATTCGGGATATCGTGCAGCTTGACGTCCAGGAACAGCGGCAGCTGTGGCGGGCGCACTGCGGCGACCCCGGCATGACCCTGCGCCATGAAAAATTCGAGTCCGAGCTTAATCCCGCCGACCTGTCCGGCCAGCAACATCGCCTGCTGCTTGGCCTCCTGCAAATCCGGGGTGTCGAGCGCGCAGAAGACGGGGCTAGGCATGAACGGGTCCTGTTCTGAACAATACTAAAAACTATTATGATTTAGGTTTTGGAGCGGTTACCGGCAATCAGCTTGAACCGGCTGCGTTCGGCAGGGTTATCCGGGGCGTGCGGCGCCTGATTCTGGGCCTGCAGCTGCTCCTTGAGCTGCAGGTTTTCGCTTTTGAGCGTCGCGACTTCCTTGCCCAGTTTTTGTGCGGCCATCCGGTGACGCAGGCCGACAAACCACTGCATACCGGCCCCGCTCAACAGGCCGATGGCGAGTGGCACCAGCGCCAGCAGGTAAATCGAAATCGGCATAATATAGCCGAAAGGCCACAGATTGATGATGGTCGGCTCACGATTGCCGACGGCGAAACAAATCGCCACCAGCAACAGCGGCAGGCTGAACAGCCAGGAAAAATAGCGCCAGAGATGCTTCATGCGTACTCACTTTCTGTCGCCAGATTATGCGCTTATGTCGAGGCGTGCAAGCGGGGCTGGAGCATGAAGATGCCTTCTTGTGGCAAATATTTATGCATGCTAACCAGTTTTTGCCCGACTCATCAGCAAGACTGGAAAGCCTTTGCACAAGATGTCTCCTGCGGATGGCGCTGCCGACAGCGCGCCATGGGCATTGCGATCTTTCGGGAAATCCATTCATGCCGCGACGACCGCCGAAAAAGGGGCGGAGCCGCAGCGCGTCTGCATCATCGATATCGGTTCGAACAGCCTCAAGGCCATCGTTTACGATACGGCACAGCAGCCTCCGGTCAGCATCGGCAAATATGATAAAATCCTCGGCCTGGCCGAAGGGATGAAGCCGAACGATCCGAAGCCGAAGCTCAACAAGGACGCGCTCGCCCTCTTGTTCGATAAGGCGCTGCCGCAATGCGCAGACCTCATCAAGGAAACGAAGGCCGATCTGGTCACGGTGCTGTGCACGGAAGCGGTGCGGGCCGTGGGGCGCTATGACCCGCAGACTGTTAAGGAATTTCGCCGCGATGTCGCGGCGGCGCTTGGTGTTCCGAAGAAAGCCGTCAATGTTATTTCCGAAGCGACGGAGGCGGCGCTGGCGGCCAAAGCGGTCCTTTATGGCAATGCGACGACCGATGGTTTCGCCGTGACGGCAGGCGGCGGCAGTACCGAGATTGCGGAGATCAAGCATGGCCACACCCGTCCAGGCCGCCGCGCGACCCTGCGTTTCGGGGCGCGCACGCTCACGGCGCGCAATAACGCACCGCATGTGGTCAAGGAAGGGCTTAATCGGGCCGACTGGTTTCGTGCAGTACGCGCGCCGCACGGCCGCAGGCGGCACCATAAAGCAGCGCATAACGGCGTGGAGGCCAATGGGCATGACCGGGGGCGCGATCTGATCTTGCAGGGCGGCAGTTTTCGTGTCGTCGGGCGCGTACTGGCGCAGAATCTGCTCAATATCGATTTTGCCAGCGACCTGCCGTTCGGCGGCTATAGCTTTGCCCATAACGGTGCTTTGGACAAGGAACTCAAGCAATTGCGCAAGACCGACTTCGCTGCAATGGAAGAGGCTTTTATCCGCCGTGAACACACGGAACTGAAAGAAGCGAAGGGTAAGGAAATTGCTCATTTTCGTGCGACAAAGACTTACCGCAAGTGGCGCGAAACACCCCGCTACAAGAAATGGTATAAGCGTATTGGTCAGCGCGCCGATTTTATTGCGGCGGCGGTTGAAATTATTCTCGCCGTGGAGAAGAAGGTGCAGCCGCGCACGATGACCTTCTCGGCGCAGACGATGCGTGAAGGCGCGTTGATGCATGCAGGCTTTGTTTGAGCGGGTAAGCGATTTCCACTATCGTAGCGCGGCGTTTTGCTGCATGTTGAGGGCGCTCCAATCCCGCGATAGATTAGGTCGATGTCCCTGCGCCTGAAACAGCTTGTTGCCATTCTGCTGTGCGTCACCATGATGTTCAAGGTGATGGTGCCGCTGGGCTACATGCCGGATTTCGAGGCGATGCGGCACGGAGTTTACCGGATCGCCCTTTGTAAAGGTACAAGCCACGAGAGCGTGCTGATGACGAAGCAGGGCACGCCGCTGCAGGATCATCACCAGCAACCGGATGCTCCCGGTGATGACGGCATCTGTCCGTTTGCGGGCGTTAACGGGCTGCTGTTGCTTGCGGTGGCTATCGTGCTGGCGCTGCAAAAGCTGCGTTGGCGCTATAGATTCCACCCGTTGCCGCGTTGGGAACAATTCCCGACCTATGGGCTGGCCTGGCCGCGCGCGCCGCCAGCATCGGTCTAATCCGCCTTTTCAGATGGCCGCCGCGTTCTGCGCGTGCTGTAGCACGCCGCATAATGATCGTTCAGGCCGATCCGTATTCTATCGTTTCATGGAGTTCTCATGTTCGTTCCTCTCGTTCGGGGAGAAGCATCCCCGTGTCCGGTTCTGTCTCTGTTGCTCGCAGGCGGCCTTTGCAGCTTGCTACCGTTGTCGGCCCATGCCGAAGCGGCGACGCCGCTCCCTGCCGTGCCCGTCGAAAGTGCGGCGCAAGAGTTCACGGCCAGCGGCTCCAACGCGACCATGCTTGGTGCCGCGGTGCTGGCACCGGCCAAAACACTCGGCGCGAGCGATACGGCGGCGCTGCTGACCACGATCCCCGGCGTGCAGTTGAGCAGTGGCGGCGGTCTCGCGAGCCTGCCGATCCTGCATGGTATGGCAGATGACCGTAACAGCATTGTCATCGATGGCATGGGGATTACCTCTTCCTGTCCCAACCATATGAATCCGGCTTTGTCCTATAGCGTGCCGGGCAATACCGACCGCATTACGGTCGTAACGGGCGTGACGCCGGTCAGCTTGGGTGGCGATAGTATCGGCGGCAGTATTATCGTTGATCCTGCCGCGCCGCGCTATGCCGAAGCCGGAGAGAAAATAGCGGTGCATGGGTCGGTCGGTACATCTTATCGCAGCATCAACAACCAGTTCATGACCGACGGCGATGTTACCGTCGCGACCAAACAGGTTAGCGTTGGTTATAATGGCGGCTGGGTAAAGGCTGCGGATGCGTATGACGGCAATGGCGATAGAATTCTTGCCAGTGCCTACCAGCAACAGAATCACAATGCCGCGCTCGCGCTGCGTAATGACAGGAACGAGATTATCCTGCGCGCGGGCTATCAATATACGCCCTATGCCGGTTTCCCGAACCAGTTTATGGACATGACGGCCAATGCCAGCACCTATGCGAATGTCGGCTATAGCGGGCAAACGCGTTGGGGACAGATCGACGCGAAGCTCTACTGGAAGAACGTGCTGCACAGCATGGACTTTTTCGGCGACCGCAACGCAATGATGCCGATGCCGATGAATACGGACGGCACCGATGCGGGTTATAAGCTGGAAGCAACCTTGCCTCTGTCTAAGAGCGATACGCTCAAGTTGGGCAATGCGTTTCACCTGTATCGGCTTAACGATTGGTGGCCTGCCGTGCCGGGCGCTTATCCATTCATGGGCGACGACACGTTTGAAAGTATCAGCAATGGCACACGCAACGTGTTCAGCTCCTATGCCGAGTTGGACAAGCGCTGGTCTCCCGTCTGGTCGGGACAACTGGGCTTCCGCAACGATATTGTCTGGATGGATACGGGCGATGTCCACGGCTATAGCAATTGCAACAGCGGCGGCATGATGGGCGGCTGTTCGGCGATGCCGGGCGATCTCAATTACGCGCTCGACTCCGAGGCCTTCAACGCCCGTGACCGGGCACGTGTCGACGTCAATTTCGACGTCACGGCCAAGTTGCGCTACGAGCCTTCGGCGATCAATGCTGAAGAGATCGGCTATGCGCGCAAGACCCGTTCGCCGAACCTTTATGAGCGCTATGCCTGGTCGACCGGAGCGATGGCAGCCAGTATGATCAACTGGTTCGGCAACGGCGCGGCTTATGTCGGCAATCTCAGTCTGCAGCCGGAAACGGCCAACACGGTGAGCGTGAGCAGCGAATGGCACGATGCCGCGCAGCAGGACTGGAGCGCCAAAGTCACTTTCTATTATTCCTATATCGAGGACTATATCGGGGTGAATAATCTGGGGCCGAGCGGCATGACGCCGGGCGTTTATCTGCTGCAGTTCGCCAATCATGACGCGCATATGCTGGGCTTTGATATCGCGGCGCAGAAGGCGCTGATGCGCGACAAGCGTTATGGCGATCTCGATATCGCGGCCACGCTCGGGCTGGCCAAAGGCTGGCAGGTAAACAATGGCGATGCGCTCTATCGCATGCAGCCGTTCAGCTTTACTGGCAGCTTGAACCACCGGTTGGGCGGGTGGAGCAATATGCTGGAATTGCGCGCCGTTACCAGCAAGACGGATGTCGCACCGTACCAGAACGAACAGCAAACGCCGTCATACGCCATACTCAACTGGCGCACGACCTATCAATGGGGCGATTTCACGATTGCTGCCGGGATCGATAATATTTTGAACCAGCAATATTACGACCCGAACGGTGGGGCCTATGTCTCTGATTTCAGCGCACGTGACATGGCTTACACAAGCTCGCATACGATAGGAGCGTTGCCAGCCTATGGCCGGTCGTTGAATGTCGGCGTCAGCTATAAATTCTGACACGCGTACGGCAAGCTTGGCCGAGGCGGTATGGATGCGATCCAGCCGCCTCGGTCTCGTGCTGTCTGTCGTTTGCCATGCGGGGCTGTTGTGTCTGCTGCTCGGTGTCTGGCCACAGCGGCAAACGGGTAGCGGAACGCCGATGGTGATTGAGGTCGTATCGGCTCCCGCGCCGCTGGTGACGCGTGCCGAAGCAGTACTGCCAGTTTTGCCTTTGCTGGCGATGGCTGATCTCACACCGCCAGCGTCACCGCATAAAGAACCGCCAGAGTTGCGCCCGGAGCCGGTGCATGCAAAGCGCCTGCGTCCAACACACGCTGCCCATGTTGAAAAGATTGTAGAAAACGTCTATGTGCCGCCAGCCGTTCAGCCTGCGCCGGATAGCGGCGGCATCGCCAGGGCGGGTGCCGTTTCAATACACGACGCGGCTGGCGCTTATGCCCGCTTGTTATGGCAGACGATCATGGCGCAGCGTCCTGCGGGTGTCCGGCTGCGCGGTACGGCTGTGGTTAGGTTCAGCGTGGCGGCAAATGGGCGGCTGCTGGACGCCGGTGTTGTCCAGTCTAGCGAAAGTGAAGTACTCGACGGCATTGCGCTTGAAACCGTTCATGCCGCAGCGCCATTTCCAGCGCCGCCGCATGGTCTATCAGATGACCAACGCAGTTTTACGATACCATTCGAGTTTAAATAATATTGCTGGTCGGAAGAAGAGGGTTATCCATTTCCGGTATAAACAGAAAAGCCCAGGGGAAAACCCTGGGCTTTTCTGTTTATTGGTCGGAGAAAGAGGATTGATGTCGCTACGCTCCATCGCACCTGCGGCATAGCCATATTTTCGCCGCTCGGCGTTATTCCGCCTCGCGTTAAGGAATGCCTTGTTGTCGAACCTCCGGGTCGGCTCGAATCCTGCCCAGCTCACAAATAAAAAAGGCTCAGAGCAAAGCCTGAGCCTTTTTTATTGGTCGGAGAAAGAGGATTCGAACCTCCGGCCTCTGCCTCCCGAAAGCAGCGCTCTACCAGGCTGAGCTATTCTCCGAACCGCTGGCAAGACGCGCTTTATAGCGAGCCATTTGCCGTTTGTCTATCTTTGCGAAAAGGCGGTTAATAGGACCGCTCGATCGTGAAATCAATTACATCCAGCAGCGCCGATTTGACCGGCTGGTCGGGGAAGATGCCGAGCGCGTCGCGCGCGATAGCGCCATAATGCCGCGCCCGGGCAATGCAGTCGGGCAGGGCGTTGTGTTTGACCAGCAAATCCTGCGCCTGCGCCAGATCGCCCGCGCGTTGTTCCAGCTTTTCGAGCGTCCGGCGCCAGAAGGCCCGTTCAGATTCCTGTCCGCGGTTGATGGCGAGAATGACGGGGAGCGTCATTTTGCCTTCGCGGAAGTCGTCGCCGACGGTTTTGCCGAGTTCGGCTTGCCGTGCGCTGTAATCAAGCACGTCGTCGATGATCTGGAAGGCGATGCCGAGATTGAGGCCGAAGGTGCGGAGCGCCTCTTCCTCCACCGCGCTGCGACTGGCCACCACCGCGCCGATCCGGCAGGCGGCGGCGAACAGTTCGGCGGTCTTGGCGTGTACGACTTCAAGATAGGCCTGCTCGCTCGTCTTGCTGTCGTTCATCGTGCTCAATTGCAGCACTTCACCCTCCGCGATCACGGCGGAGGCGGTGGAGAGGATTCGCAGCACATCGAGCGAGCCGTCCTCGACCATCAGCTGGAAAGCGCGGCTGAAGAGAAAATCGCCGACCAGCACGCTGGCCTGATTGCCGAACAGTGCGTTGGCCGACGGGCCGCCGCGGCGCAGATCGCTTGCGTCCACGACGTCATCGTGCAGCAAAGTAGCGGTATGAATGAACTCGACGCAGGTCGCCAGTTTACGATGGCGCACGCCGTCATAGCCGCAGAGCTTGGCGCAGGCGAGAGTCAGGATCGGGCGCAGGCGCTTGCCGCCCGCTGCGACGATGTGGCCCGCCAATTGCGGAATGAGCGGTACGCCGCTTTCCATGCGCTGCACGATCAGGTTGTTTACGGCAACCAGGTCGTCTGCAACCATGCCGGTCAGATTGGAGAGGGCATCATGGGCGGGCTTGTGCGGAACTTCGGAAAGCTGAATAATCTGAGCCATAAGACACCTAAAATGTTGGCGCACTATAACGCGCCGGTTATGCATTTGCGAAGAGGCTTTCCGTTTTGTCCTATACTGTGGATAACTTATTGAATGGCCGCGTTATTCTGGAGCAGCCAAGCCAGGGCTATCGCGTCGCGATCGACCCTGTGCTGCTCGCCGCGGCCGTGCCGGCACGGGAGGGGCAATCTGTGCTCGATCTCGGGTGCGGCGTGGGGGCGGCGATGTTTTGTCTCGCGGCGCGCGTGCCTGGATTGCATATTACGGGCGTCGAGCGCCATGAGGATTATCTAGGCTGTGCGGAGCGCAACCGGCACCATAATGCGGCGCTTGGCGATTTTACCCTTCATCAAGGCGATGCCACGGCGCTGACGCAGACCATCAGGGGCCACCATTACGACCATGTGATGGCGAATCCACCCTATTTCGACAGCGCGGCTTATGATGCCGGTCGCAGTACGGCGAAGACGGCGGCCCATGCCATGCCAAGCGAACAATTCGCGCTTTGGGTCAAGACAGCGCATGCTTGTCTCAAGCATCATGGCACCTTTACGGTGGTTTATCATGCGGCTGGGCTTGCGAACCTTATTGCTGCCTTGAACGGTAAATTCGGCGGGCTGCAGCTTATGCCGTTATGGCCGAAGCCGGGCCATGCGGCCAAACGTGTGATCATTCAGGGCCAGAAGGATAGCAAAGCGCCGTTGCAGCTTTTGCCTGGCATCGTGCTGCATCATGCCGAACGTTATTCTGCTGCTGCGGAGAAAATTTTGCGGCATGGACAACCGCTGCTGCTCAAAGGTTGACGTGGTTGCGGCGGGTCTTAGCGCATGGCCTGACAGAGATTCAACTCGCATTTAATCACGAGGCTGCTTGCGGCAGCATTGGCGGTTTCCTTGGCTTTGGGCAAATTGCACTCGACTTGATACGTGGTCTGTGCCGTGGCGCCGACAGACTGCCGCACCACTTCGATTTTCTTTGGGGTGCAATTGTTTTGCCGAGCCGTGTCGCGAACCTCGGCAAGACCGGCCTGAGCGGTGGCGGGCAACAACAAAAAGCAGCAGATGAGCAAGCGCTTCATAGCGGTCCGAATCATAGGGGGTTGACTGCATCACCCTAATAACCCCGCCGCTAAAAAAGCATGAAATTCCTGAAAAGCCACAAATAGACGTCAGAATACAATATTATGCAGTAACGTTAAGGAAGCTTTTACCAAAATTGTCATTTTATTGCCGTGTGCGCTGCAAAAAAATCTTGTGCGCTCCGGTTTTGCTCGTGAGACTACACACGTGTGCCGTGATTCTGGAGAATTAATTCCTGTTATGCGCTGCTTAGCTGCCGCGCTGCTGTAATAATGAGGTCGTAATGCCTGAGCGGATCCTCGCTTTATCGAAGAGTGTTTCCGAGCTTGCCGAAAGCAAGGTAAGGGAAATTCAGGCAGTGACGGGTATGACGCGCATGCTGGCGCTTAATGCGTTGATCGAAGCTTCGCGCGCCGGTGAGCATGGCCGGGGTTTTTCGGTTGTTGCCAAAGAAGTGCGTGAAATTTCGGAACGCATCCGGGCCATTGCAGACGCTTTCTCGAAAGAATTGGCAGGCCAAACCGCGGAGCTTAACTCGCTCGGGCAAAATCTCGTTGCCGATTTGCGCGGCGGGCGGCTCACCGATCTCGCGCTGAACATGATCGAGATCATTGATCGCAATCTTTATGAGCGTTCCTGCGATGTGCGCTGGTGGGCAACCGATAGCGCCGTGGTGGATTGTGTGAGCAGGCCGGATGCGACGCTTGTCGATTATGCGAGCAAGCGGCTTGGCGTCATTCTCGACGCCTATACCGTCTATCTCGATCTCTGGGTCGTCGATTTGCAAGGTGTGGTTTTGGCAAATGGCAGGCCCAGTCGTTATGGACAGGTGATCGGCAGCAATGTCGCGCATGAACCCTGGTTTCGCGACGCAATGCGCACGCGCGACGGCGGCGACTTCGCCGTGGCTGACATTTCCGTGAACAACCTGCTTGAGGGGAGGACGGTCGCGACCTATGCGACGGCAATCCGCGAAGGGGCCGAAATCAACGGGAAGCCGATTGGCGCGCTCGGCATCTTCTTCGATTGGCAGAGCCAATCCCAAACGATCGTCGATAGCGTTCGTCTCAAGGATGACGAAAAGGGCAAGACCCGTTGCCTGCTGCTCGACCGTAACTTCACGGTGATAGCCGCGAATGACCGTAAGGGCGTGTTGGCCGAAACCTTTTCGCTCGAACATCGCGGGCAGAAGACGGGCAGCTATGTCGATGGCGGCGGCCATAATGTCGGGTTTGCCCTGACGCCGGGCTATGAAACCTATCAGGGATTGGGATGGTACGGCGTTATCGTGCAGGCGGCGACCAAATCGCCGTAGGCGCAAAACCGTATTCTTTGTGTGTCTTGTTCGTGTCTTTTTTTCTTTCACCTTTAACCCAGCAGGAGAACTTGTGATGCCGTACCCAGACTTAAAACGCGCACACCTTACCGGCAAGGCGATCTTCGCCCTGACCGCGATGACAGGTGTGTTCGCACTGTTGCCGTCGCTGGTTCATGCCGCCGACGAACCGACGATCAATGCCGGCGACACGGCGTGGATGCTGGTTTCGACCGCACTGGTATTGATGATGACCATTCCTGGTCTGGCGCTGTTTTATGGCGGCTTGGTGCGTAAGGGTAATGTGCTGACGACGATGGCACAGAGTTTTGCGACCACATGCCTTGTTTCGGTGATCTGGGTCGTGGTGGGCTATAGCCTCGCTTTCGGCGACGGCAATGCCTATATCGGCGATTTGTCCCGTTTCCTTGTCCGCAACGTAGCGCTGGAGAAGCCGTTCGTGCTGGGAGCTTCCTCGGGCGCGCCGGTGGCCACCACCATCCCTGAAACCGTTTATATGATGTTCCAGATGACGTTCGCGATCATTACGCCCGCGCTCATCGCCGGGGCTTTTGCTGAACGCATGAAGTTCTCGGCGGTGCTGTGGTTCATGGCGCTGTGGTCGATCATTGTCTATGCGCCGATCGCGCACTGGGTCTGGCATCCGAACGGTTTCCTGTTCAAGATGGGGGTGCTTGATTATGCGGGCGGCACGGTCGTGCATATCAATGCGGGTGTTGCCGGTCTTGTGACGGCGCTGGTCGTCGGCAAGCGCGTCGGTTTCCCGCAGCAGGTCTCAACGCCGCATAATCTGGTGTTCAGCCTTGTCGGTGCTTCGCTGCTTTGGGTGGGCTGGTTTGGCTTTAACGCCGGTTCGGCGCTTACGGCGGGTGGCCGCGCGGGCATGGCCATGGCGGCTACGATGGTTGCCACCGGCGCCGCCGGCATCGCCTGGATGTTCGTGGGCTGGATCATGCTCAAGAAGCCGAGCATCGTCGGCCTGATCTCGGGTGCTGTCGCGGGCTTGGTCGCGATTACCCCGGCTTCCGGTTATGTCGATATCTCTGGTGCGCTCATTATCGGCTTTGTCACAGGCATCATCTGCTTCTTCGCCTGCACCTCGCTCAAGGCCAAGCTGGGTTATGATGACAGCCTGGATTGTGTGGGTGTGCATGGTGCGGGCGGTCTGGTCGGCGCCATTCTGACGGGTGTGCTCGCGACCAAATCGATTGGTGGTGATGCGGCCAGCGGCCTGATCGATGGCAACGCCAATCAGGTTCTGGTACAGCTTTATGCCGTTGCGGCGACGATGGCATGGTGCGCCATTGCGACCTTCATTATCGTCAAGGTCATCGCCATGTTCCATGGCCTGCGCGTGCATGAAGAGGTTGAGAAAGCCGGTCTTGACCATCATGTGCATGGCGAAACGCTGGAATAAACTTTGGCGTTAACCAGAAAAAGGGCGGCTGCGGCCGCCCTTTTTTATTGCGTGAGAAAAGTGGTATAGCTGGCGCAAGACAAAATAGGTGGGCAAATGAGCAGGGTAGTGCGCGACGCGATCAGCCAGCGGAATTATAACATCGATTTAACCGGCTTTACGGCCGATCATTGGGCAGGCGGAAACAACCCAAACTTGCCGCAACTGCAGCAACGCTGGATTGATGCGGCCAATGCCGCGACAAAACGGCTCGACCTGACGCCGCAAGAAACGCTTGCCGTGCTGCGGGTACAGGAGATGCCGCGCGCCGGCGTTGCGACGACTTTAGCCCCGCCAAGCAACGCGGTGGCGGAGCCTTTTTATCGCATGATGTTGCTCGATACCGTGGCGAACGAATTGACGCGCATTTTCAAACACAGCAGCATGGGAACCGAAGCTGCCGCGCGCCGCTGGTTGCGGATGGAACATCTGGATGGCCCGTTCAAGGCGCGGCGGCCGCTGGAGGCCGTGACCGCCGGAGCGGCGCATGAACTCAAGCGACTTAGCAGTTATCTGCAGGCCAATTAGCAAGCGAAAGAAGAAAAACATGAGTGCAACAGGATATGCCGAACTTTATCGCGTGGAAGCGGAGCGGATTACGGCACTGTATCGCGGCAAGCCGGCTGTTCACCAGAATACGCAGGCCATCGTGGCGGCGCAGGATGTTCTGACACTGCCCGCGCGGCTTGGTACGGACGGTGACGTCATCAAGCGCATCCTCACGATTGGCGACGATACGGTTTTCAACCAGCGCGGTGTCGAGCATAGCCTGGTGGCCAACCCTGAGCGGATGTTCCGTTTCGGATTGCTGCGGCTGGCAGCCGATGCCGTCACGCGCAAATGCGGCGACGATGCCACGGCGCGCATATGGTGGAACAGCGCCAACAAGGGCGAACCGTTCGCCGGGCAGGTGCCGATGCGCTACCTTGCCGAAGCAACCAGACCCGAAGCGCTGTTGACCGTGAGTTACGCGTTGCAGGCAGAACGTTAGAAATTGTACCGGGCAACAAAAAAAGGGCGGCACATTGTGCCGCCCTTCGTTTTTATACGCCCGTCTTACGAGCTGTAGTACATGTCGAACTCGATCGGGTGCGGGGCGGTGCGGAACCGGTCCCACTCCTCCTGCTTCAGCCCCAGATAGGCGTCGATCATGTCTTTGGTGAAGACATTGCCGGCAAGCAGGAATTGGTAATCTGCTTCCAGCGCATCCATCGCTTCCTTGAGCGAGCCGCAGACGGTCGGAACCTTGGCGAGCTCCGCTTCCGGCAACTCATACAGGTTCATGTCCATGGCTTCGCCCGGGTGGATCTTGTTCTTCACGCCGTCAAGACCGGCCATCAGCATCGCCGCATAAGCGAGATACGGATTGGCCAGAGGATCGGGGAAACGCACTTCGACCCGCTTGGCGTTCTTGCTCAGCGCATAGGGAATACGGCATGAGGCGGAGCGGTTGCGCGACGAATAGGCGAGCAGCACCGGCGCTTCATAACCCGGCACCAGACGCTTGTAGCTGTTGGTGGTCGGGTTGGTGATGGCGTTCAGCGCCTTGGCGTGCTTGATGATGCCGCCGATATAGTACAGCGCGAAATCCGACAGGCCGGCATATTTGTCGCCCGCGAATTGCGGCTTGCCGTCCTTCCAGATCGACTGGTGGACATGCATGCCCGAGCCGTTGTCGCCGAACACCGGCTTCGGCATGAAGGTTGCCGTTTTGCCGTAGTTGTGCGCGACGTTATGGATC
Source organism: Bdellovibrionales bacterium (assembly GCA_039808825.1). GTDB lineage: Bacteria > Pseudomonadota > Alphaproteobacteria > UBA9219 > RFNS01 > JAGOHT01. The sequence continues at coordinate 23,328 of JBDHTV010000006.1, forward strand.
ACATACTTGTAGATCTGCATGTTGTCGCCGCACTTGGTCACGGTATCGAACTTGATGCCGAGCTCGTGCTGGGCCGAAGCGACCTCATGGTGGTGCTTTTCGACGCTGAGGCCCATATCCTTCATGGTGCTCAGCATTTCGCCGCGCAGATCCTGGCCGCTATCGACCGGGGCGACCGGGAAGTAGCCGCCCTTGACGCGCGGACGGTGGCCGAGATTACCCTCCGGATATTCGCGGCCGGTGTTGTAGGGATCTTCTTCCGAATCCACCTGATAGAAGCTGCGGCTCGGGCCGACCTTGAAACGGACGTCGTCGAACACGAAGAATTCGGCTTCCGGGCCGAAATAGGCCTTGTCGCCCGCGCCGGAGGTCTGGACATAGGCTTCCGCGGCCTTGGCGATGGAGCGCGGGCAGCGTTCATACGGCTTGCCGGTATCCGGCTCATAGACGTCGCAGAACACGCCGACGGTCGGCTGGGCGAAGAAGGGGTCGATGATGGCGGTGGCGCTGTCGAGCTTCAGGATCATGTCGGACTTGTCGATCGACTTCCAGCCGGCGATGGACGAACCGTCGAACATGATACCTTCTTCGACGAGCGCTTCGGTATTCAGCGTGTCGATATGCTGCGTGGTGTGTTGCAGCTTGCCGCGCAGGTCGGTAAAGCGCAGGTCGACATATTTGGCGTCATGTTCCTTGACGAGTTCGAGGAGCTTGTTGGCCATGGAAAACTCTTTCAAAAAATGAGGTTGCGGGTGCAGCACGAGTTTTGCGATGCACACAAACACTGACACGCTTTTTAGAGGCTTGACAATTCTAGTAAAATTCTGTCTTTATTAAAGTCTGGAACACTGTCCACGGTTGCTAACGCACTGTCTTTGCTCCGGAAAAAGCCTGTGAAAACAAAAGCACGTTACGCGTGAAGTTTTTTCGCAGTCGCGGAAACGCTCGTACTTCGGTGGCGGGCGTTTTTTGTTGGAAATATTTTTGCGGTGGCGGCCGTAGCTCAGCTGGTAGAGCCCTCGGTTGTGGTCCGAGTTGTCGCGGGTTCGAGTCCCGTCGGTCGCCCCATTCTCTTGATTTATTTTTCCCTCAACGGCGGGCGGAGCCTCCGGCTCCTTGCCTACGCTCGCATAAGCTCGCGGGCGCTCAATGCGCCACCTCAAGTCGTCAAAATCTGCCGAGAGCGGATTTTGACGGCTTTCGGAAGGATATATAATAGTCAAAACGCCGGGCGCATTGCTCCGCAATGCTTGGCATTGTGTATAGTTATCGCAGCTTTGCGAATCGTTGGGGCTTTGCCATAGTGCCTGCATGAATCAAGCTGCGCCAATGATCGAGCCCGCCATACCA
>JBDHTV010000007.1:0-24634 GCA_039808825.1 Bdellovibrionales bacterium
TTTTCCGCTTCAGCCGGATTACGTTGAACGCCGTCACCCTCGAAGTAAATGCCGCCCAGCGTAAACTGCGCCTTGGCATCGCCTTTTTCAGCAGCTTGACGAATCTGATCCAGCGATGGGGTATCGGCATGAGCCGGGAAAGCCAGCAATAAGGCCGCGAGAATCAGCAATTTGCTACCAAGCTTGCCGCGCCATGCCATACCGCCCCCTTTGAAATCACAATGATTACTTTGGCAGGAATTTTATGGTACGGGTCAATTATTACCTAAAAATCAATAAAAATATACCACAAACAAAAAGGGCGGCGCCTGAAGCGCCGCCCTTGGTTCGCAAGCACAACGAATTATGCCGCAGCTTCGTCGGCAACAACCGTCACCGTGACTTTGCCACCCGCCTTGGCGATCGCGTCGATCGCGGTCTGCGATGCGCCGGCAACGGTGATATTGATCTTGCTGGTGACAGCACCCTTGCCGAGCAGGCGCACACCATCGCGCGCGGGCTTGACGAGACCACTCGCAATCAGCTGCTCGCCAGTAATTTCCTTGGCGGCATCGATCTGACCGGCCGTAATCGCAGCCTGCAGGCGACCGAGATTAATCACGGCATAGTCCTTGGCGAAAATGTTCTTGAAGCCGCGCTTCGGCAGGCGGCGATGCAGCGGCATCTGGCCACCCTCGAAGCCCTTGAGCGCGACGCCGGTGCGGGCCTTCTGGCCCTTGACGCCACGGCCGCAGGTCTTGCCTTTGCCCGAGCCGATGCCACGGCCAACAATCATACGGCGCTTGCGGGCACCCGGGTTATCGCGAATTTCGTTCAACTTCATGGCTCAATCCTCTGCCAATAAATACTGCTTAGTCCTGCACTTCCACCAGATGGCGCACCTTGCGGATCATACCGCGCACGGCAGGCGTATCCTCAAGTTCGCGCGTCTTGTGGCGCTTGTCGAGGCCGAGGCCGATCAAGGTCTCGCGCATACCGGGCTTCTTGCGGAAGGACGACCCCAGTTGGGTCACACGGACAGTTTTTTTGCTCATAATCGCCTCTTATGCCTCGGCGGCTTCGCCGGCCTTGTCGCCCGGCTTCTTGCCGAAAATCTCGTTGACCTTCTTGCCGCGGCGGTTGGCCACCGCGCGCGGGCTCGACACGGCCGTCAAAGCCGCGAAGGTCGCCTTGATCATATTGTGCGGGTTGGAAGTCCCGACCGACTTGGCCACGACGTCCTGCACGCCCAGCGCCTCGAACACGGCACGCATCGGACCGCCGGCGATGATACCGGTACCCGGAGGCGCGGCACGCAGTACGACGATGCCCGAACCGAACATACCGCGCGCATCGTGATGGATGGTACGGCCCTCGCGCAGCGGCACGCGGACGAGATTGCGCTTCGCGCTTTCGGTCGCCTTACGGATCGCTTCCGGCACTTCGCGCGCCTTGCCCGTGCCGTAACCGACGCGGCCCTTGCCGTCACCCATGACGATCAACGCAGCAAAACCGAAGCGCTTACCGCCCTTGACCACCTTGGCCACGCGATTGATCGCAACCAGCTTGTCGATATACTCGCTGCGCTCCGCATCTTGACCGGCGGCTTCCGGATTTTCGTCGCGCTTGCGCTTGCGGCGGCGGCCGGCTTCTTCGTTATCGCCCGTCTTCTCTGCTGCTCTTGCCATGTTCCCCTATCCTCTCAGAACGACAGACCGGCTTCGCGCGCGGCATCCGCCAGCGCCTTGAGCCGCCCATGATATTTATTGCCGCCGCGGTCAAATTGCACTTCCTTGACATCCTGCTTGAGCGCGCGTTCCGCCACCAGCTTGCCGATCACGCTCGCCGCTTCGACATTGGCGCCCGTCTTCAGCTTGTCGCGCAGATCCTTTTCCAGCGTCGAAGCCGAAACGAGGGTCTTGCCCTGCGCATCGTCGATGATCTGGGCATAGATATGCTTTTCCGAGCGGAACACCGACAGGCGCGGACGGTCGGAGACCTTCTGCAGCTTGGTGCGGACCCGCTGGGAGCGGCGCTTATGCAATTTGGTTGGCTTATCCATTTTCTAACCCTATCTCCTGGCTGCGGCCCCGCGGGCGGCGCAGCATTCTCGCTTACTTCTTCTTGCCTTCCTTACGGAGGATCTTCTCGCCTTCATATTTGATGCCCTTGCCCTTATAGGGTTCCGGCTTCTTGAAGCCGCGGATTTCCGCCGCGATCTGGCCGACCTTCTGCTTGTCGAAGCCGCTGATCGAAACCACCGTCGGCTTTTCGGCCTTGATGGTGATGCCCTGCGGGATCGGATATTTCACTTCATGGCTGAAGCCGATCTGCAATACGAGATCCTGGCCCTGCACGGCAGCGCGGAAACCGACGCCTTCGATTTCCAGCACCTTGCGATAGCCTTCGGCGACGCCCTTGACCATGTTATTGAGGTTGTTGCGCGTGGTGCCCCACAGCGCACGGGCGCGCTGCGTCGTATGCTTCGGCGCGACCGACAACTTGCCATCGGCCAGAGTCACCGTGACTTCGTCCGGCGCAACCAGGCTGAGCGCGCCCAGCTTGCCCTTGACGGCCACCGACTGCCCCTTGACTTCCACCGTAACGCCGCTTGGCACGACGACGGCATGTTTCCCTACACGCGACATTTTCTTCTACTCCAAATCAAACACGGCCGCTTAGAAGACGCGGCACAAAACCTCACCGCCGACATTGGCCGCGCGCGCCTCATTATCCGACATCACACCACGCGGGGTGGAAAGGATCGAGATGCCCAGACCGTTATAATAACGCGCCAGATCCTTGATCTTCGCATAAACACGACGGCCCGGCTTGGACACGCGGTCGATACGGCGGATGACGGCGTCACCTTCGTAATATTTCAGCTCGATCTGCAGCGCGGCAGGGCCGGCATCGGGCTTCACTTCGCTAAACCCGCGGATATAGCCTTCCTTCTGCAGCACTTCGAGAACGTGCTTACGGAACGACGAAGTCGGGCATTCGATAACCGCCAACTTTGCCGCCTGACCGTTGCGGATGCGCGTCAGCATATCGCCTAATGGATCACTCATTGCCATCAGCGTAACTCCTACCAGCTTGATTTCACGACGCCGGGGATCTGACCAGCCGAGGCCAGATCACGCAGCTTGATACGACACAGCTTGAACTTGCGGTACACGCCACGCGGACGGCCCGTCAGCTCACAACGGTTGCGGATACGCACCTTGGCGGAATTGCGCGGCATCTGCGCGAGGCGCATGACGGCGTCGAAGCGCTCTTCCATCGGCGTTTCCTTGTTCATGATCGTCGCCTTGAGCTTGGCACGGCTTTCCGCCTTGTTCTCGCTCATCCGCTCGCGGCGCTTGTTCTTCTCAATCATCGATGTCTTGGCCATCTCGATCTCCCTTAATTCGCAAACGGCATGTTGAACCCGCGCAGCAGCTCTTTGGCTTCCTCGTCGGTATTCGCCGTGGTGCAGATAACGATATCCATGCCGCGGATCTCATCAATCTTGTCATATTCGATTTCCGGGAACACCAACTGCTCCTTGAGGCCCATGGCATAGTTGCCGCGGCCGTCGAAGCTCTTGCCGGGAATGCCGCGGAAGTCGCGGACGCGCGGCAGCGCGATGGTGACCAGACGGTCGAGGAATTCGTACATCTTCTGGCGGCGCAGCGTGACCTTGCAGCCGATGCCGAGCTCTTCGCGCAGCTTGAAGGTCGAAATCGCCTTGCGCGCCTTGGTAATGACCGGCTTCTGCCCCGCGATCAGCGCCAGCTGTTCGGCGGCAATCTTGGTCTTCTTGCTGTCGTTGACGGCTTCGCCAACGCCCATATTGATGACGATCTTGTCGAGACGCGGCACCTCGAAACGGTTCTTGTAACCGAACTTGGCGATGAGCGCGTCGCGCACCACTTCGTCATAATGTTTTTGCAATCTCGGCTGCATGGCACTCACCTTCAAATCCTTCGCCATCAATTATCAATCTGCTCGCCGGAGCGCTTGGCAACGCGCACCTTGCGGCCATCGCCCATGAGCTTGAAGCCCACGCGCGTCGGCTTGTTTTCCTTCGGGTCGATATGCGCCACGTTCGAGACGTGAATCGGCGCTTCGACCTTCTCGATGCCGCCCGCGGCCTGCGCGGTCGGGCGCTTGTGGCGCGTAACCTGGTTTACGCCGCTGACAACCACGCGCTGTTCCTTGGGCAGAACGCGCACGACCGTGCCGGTCTTGCCCTTGTCCTTGCCAGCAATCACGATCACGCGATCGTTCTTCTTGATCTTGAGCTTCGCGGTCATCACAACACCTCTTCCGCCAGCGAGATGATCTTCATAAAGCCGAGCGTACGCAGTTCGCGCGTCACCGGGCCAAAGATACGGGTCCCGACCGGTTCCTTGTCCTTGTTAATCAAAACGGCAGCATTCGTATCGAAACGGATGGAGGTGCCGTCCTGACGGCGCACTTCCTTCTTGGTCCGCACGATCACGGCCTTGTGTACATCGCCCTTCTTGACACGGCCGCGCGGAATCGCGTCCTTGACCGAGACGACAATGATGTCGCCCACGCCGGCGAATTTGCGCTTGGAGCCGCCCAGCACCTTAATGCAGGCCACTTTCTTCGCACCGCTGTTATCCGCGACCTCGAGGGTCGATTCCATCTGGATCATGACTTCAGTCCTCTATCCTGCCACCGCGCTCAGCCGGCCTTCTTGCCGTTCTGGGCCGCTTCATCCACCACCATCCAGCACTTGCGCTTGCTGATCGGGGCGCACTCGATGATCGAAACGAAATCGCCGACCTTGTGCGCATTGTTCTCGTCATGCGCCGCATACTTCTTCGACTTCGTGATGTACTTCTTGTAGATCGGGTGCATAACGCGACGTTCGACGAGCACCGTAATGGTCTTGTCGCACTTGTCGCTGGTCACCGTACCTTGCAAAACACGCCGTGGCATCTTGTTCTCCTAATCCTCTTAAGCCGCGGACTGCGCCTTGCGGCGGCGTTCCGTGATAATGGTTTGAATCTTGGCAATCTCGCGCTTCACCTGACGCTGACGATCCGTATGAGTCAGCTGGCCGGTGGCCTTCTGGAAACGCAGATTGAACTGTTCCTTCTTCAGGCCCAGCAGCTGATCCGCCAGTTCCTTGTCCGTCTTCAGACGAATCTCTTTTGCCTTAGCGACTGCCATCTTAAGCCCCCTCACCCAAACGCTGCACAAACTTGGTCTTGATCGGCAGCTTGGCGGCCGCAAGCGCGAAGGCTTCCTTGGCCACGTTCATCGGCACACCGTCGAGCTCGAACATGATGCGGCCCGGATGGACACGCGCCGCCCAGAATTCGACCGACCCCTTGCCCGAACCCATGCGGACTTCCGCCGGCTTCTTCGACACCGGCACGTCCGGGAAAATCGTGATCCACAAACGGCCCTGGCGCTTGATGGCGCGGCTGATCGCGCGACGCGCCGCTTCAATCTGGCGAGCCGTGATGCGTTCCGGTTCCATGGCCTTCAAGCCGAAGGCGCCGAAGTTCAGGCGCGTCCAACCCTTGGCGGCGCCATGAATGCGGCCTTTGTGCATCTTGCGGTATTTGGGACGTTTTGGTTCCAACATTTTATTTCACCATCTCAAAACTTAATGCTGCGGCGCTTGATCGGCGCCGCGCTTTTCCACGGCCAACGGATCATGTTCAAGGATTTCGCCCTTGAAGATCCAGACCTTGACGCCGCAGGTCCCCATCGTCGTATGCGCGGTGCCGTAGCCGAAATCGACATCGGCGCGCAAGGTATGCAGCGGCACGCGGCCTTCACGGTACCATTCAACGCGGGCGATTTCAGCCCCGCCGAGACGGCCGCCGCAGTTGATACGAATGCCGAGCGCACCGAGACGCATGGCCGACTGCACGGCGCGCTTCATGGCGCGGCGGAACGCGACGCGGCGCTCCAGCTGGCCGGCGATGTTTTCGGCGACGAGCTTGGCATCCAGTTCCGGCTTGCGGATTTCCGTGATGTTCAGGCTCACTTCCGAATTCGTCAGCTCGCCAAGATCGGCGCGCAGCTTTTCAATGTCCGCACCCTTCTTGCCGATGACCACACCCGGACGCGCCGAGAAGATCGTGATGTTCGCCTTCTTGGCGGGGCGTTCGATCAAAATCTTGGCGACGCCCGCGGCCTTCAGCTTCTCTTCGAGGAAGGCGCGAATACGGATGTCTTCATGCAGCAGATCGGCAAAATCGCGGCCCGCGAACCAGCGGCTATCCCAGGTGCGGATGATGCCCAGGCGCATACCAATCGGATTAACTTTCTGACCCATGAATTATGCTCCCGCCTGTTCGGCTGCCGGCTTGGCCGGCTTCGTGGTTTTGGCCTTCTTGTCACCAGCCTTGGCGCCGTCCTGCTTGGGCGTGCGCTTCTTGGCTACGATTTCCTTTTCCTGAACGATCACGGTCAGGTTGCTGAAGGGCTTTTCGATGCCCGAGCTCTTGCCGCGGCCGCGCGCCATCCAGCGCTTCATGACGAAGGCGCGCCCGACCGAAGCTTCCGCCACGACCAGCTTGTCAACATCGAGCTGGTGGTTGTTTTCGGCGTTCGCGACGGCAGCCTGCAGCACGCGCTTCACATCCTTCGCGACGCGGCGCTTGGTGTAATCGAGCGCAACTACTGCGTCGGCGACCTTCATGCCGCGAATGCTCGCCGCGACGACGTTCAGCTTGCGGGCCGAGGTGCGGATCGCGGTGGCCACGGCCTTCGCGCTATCATCGCCAATACGGCGTTCTGTCTTCTGCTTACCCATAATCTGCTCCTTACGACCCCTTCTCGGCCTTCTTGTCGGCAGCGGTATGCCCCTTGAACGTACGGGTAGGAGCAAATTCGCCGAATTTGTGGCCGATCATATTTTCCGACACCGAAACCGGCAGGAACTTCTGGCCGTTATACACGCCGAAAGTCAGACCGACGAACTGCGGCAGGATGGTCGAGCGACGCGACCAGATCTTGATGATCTCGTTGCGGCCCGAAGCCCGCGCCTTGTCGGCCTTCTTCAGCAAATAACCGTCGACAAACGGTCCCTTCCAGATTGAACGTGCCACAGTCTTATCTCCTCAACCCTGTATTATCCACCACCAGGCGGAGCCCGGCTTTATTCCTTTTTGCCTTCACACGTTGCGCCAGCATGACTGCGGCGCTACGCCAATTCTTGACTTGTTCTGCCAAACGATACGACAGCGGCATCTTGAGCCTTTTGCGCCGCGCGAATTCCTGCTCGGCCTGTCTGATCGCTGGCAGCCTTGCCATTACGCCCTGCCCTTACCGGTTACCGCCCTGGGCATCGCGACGCTTGTTCAGGCGACGGATGATCATGCCTTCCGTCCGCTTGTTGTTGCGCGTCTTGGTGCCCTTGGTACCCTTGCCCCACGGCGTGACCGGATGACGGCCACCGGAGGTACGGCCTTCGCCGCCGCCATGCGGGTGGTCGATCGGGTTCATCGCAACGCCGCGCACCGTCGGGCGGACGCCCATCCAGCGCTTGCGGCCGGCCTTGCCGAGCTGCGTGTTGCCGTGATCGGCATTCGACACAGCACCGACGGTCGCCATACATTCTTGCGGCACCTTGCGCAATTCGCCCGAGCTGAGCTTGATTTGCGCGAAGCCAGAGTCGCGGCCGACGAGCTGAACATAGGTCCCGGCGGAACGCGCCAGCTGACCGCCCTTACCGGGCTTCATTTCGACATTATGGATGATGGTGCCGATCGGGATGCTCTTGAGCGGCATCGCGTTGCCAGGCTTGACATCGACCTTCTTGCCGCTCTCAACGACATCGCCGGCCTGCAAACGTTGCGGCGCGATGATGTAGGACAGCGTGCCGTCCTGATACTTGATGAGCGCGATGAACGCGGTGCGGTTCGGATCATATTCCAGACGCTCGACCGTGGCGGGCATATCGTGCTTGGTGCGCTTGAAATCGACCAGACGATAACGACGGGCGTGACCGCCGCCAATATGGTGCGTGGTGATGCGGCCGGTATTGTTGCGGCCGCCCGTGCGCTTCAGGCCTTCGGTCAGGGTCTTGACCGGCTTACCCTTCCACAGGTCGCTGCGGTCGACTTGGACCAACTCGCGCAGACCAGGCGTAATCGGATTATATTTCTTCAGTGCCATAATCGTACCCCTTAGATCCCGGTCGCCACGTCAATCGACTGGCCAGCCGCCAGCGTGACGACGGCTTTCTTGTAATCGGAGCGCTGTCCAGGACGACCGCGGAAACGCTTGGTCTTGCCCTTGACGCGAATGGTGTTGACGCCGGTGACGTTGACCTTGAACAGGCCTTCGACCGCCGCCTTGATCTGCGGCTTGGTCGCGCCGAGCGCAACCTTAAAGGTGACCTGGTTATGGGCCGAACCCATCGAGGCTTTTTCCGTCACATGCGGCGCGAGGATGACGTCATAAAGATTGGGCGTCACTTCAACCGGCGCTGCGGCTTTCTTTTGCTTCTCTGCCATCATGCTTCTCCTTACGCCGCCTGCTTGGTGAGACGGGCCTGCAGCTGCTCGACCGCATTCTTGGTCAGCACCAGCGTGTCGTGCCGCAGGATGTCATAAACATTCGCGCCCTGCTCCGGCAGCAGATCGACGAACGGCAGGTTGCGCACCGCGAGGGCGAACTGCATATCGAGATTGGCGCCGTCAATGATCAGCGCGCGATCCGCGCCCAGCTTGTTGAGCTTGGCGGCCATTTCCTTGGTCTTCGGCGAAGCGGAGGTCGCGGCATCGAGCACGATGAGCTTGCCGGCCTTGAGCTTCGACGACAGCGCCATGCACAGCGCCAAACGGCGGAACTTCTTCGGCAACTCATGCGCATGGTCGCGGACGACCGGGCCAAAAATCACCGCGCCCTTGCGCCATTGCGGCGAACGGGTGCTGCCTTGACGCGCGCGGCCGGTGCCCTTCTGGGCCCACGGCTTCTTGGTCGTGCCGCTGATTTCCGAAACGCCCTTGGTCTTGTGCGTACCGGCGCGGCTCTTGGCCTGCTGCCAGAACACGGCGCGCGCCAGCACGTCACCGCGCTCTTCGACGCCAAACACAGCCTCGGCCAGCTCGGTTTCGCCGACCTTCTTGTTATCCAGATTTACCACTGCGGCTTTCATGTTCTATCCCTCACAACTCAGGCCGAAGCCGCTTGCTTCAAACCAGCCGGAAACGGCACATCCTTGTGCAACGGACGCTTCACGGCGTCGCGCACCTGGAGAATACCACCATCGGCGCCCGGCACGGCGCCACGAACCATAATCAAGCCCTGCTCGGCATCGACGGCGACGACGGTCAGGTTCTGCTGCGTGATCTGCACCACGCCCATGTGACCAGCCATCTTCTTGTTCTTGAAGACGCGGCCCGGATCCTGACGGCCACCGGTCGAGCCGTGGCTGCGATGCGAGACCGACACGCCATGCGAAGCGCGCAGACCGCCGAAGTTGTGACGCTTCATCGCGCCCGCGAAACCCTTACCGATCGTGATGCCTGTAACGTCGACGAACTGCCCCGGCACGAAATGCGTCGCGGCAATCTCGGCGCCCAGCTCAAGCACGGCATCGGGCGTGACGCGGAATTCAGCGAGCTTGCGCTTCGGTTCGACCTTCGCCTTGGCGAAGTGGCCGCGCAACGGCTTGGTCACACGATTGATCTTGGCGGTACCGACACCGAGCTGCAGCGCGACGTAACCGTCACGTTCCGCCGTCTTGACGGCGACAACCTGGCAGCTCTCGACTTGCAGCACGGTCACGGGCACATGCGCGCCCTTCTCGTCGAACAGGCGGGTCATACCGATCTTCTTGGCCAACAGGCCGGTGCGCTGTTTCTTTTCCATCATCGCGCTCCTTAAACCTTGATCTCGACATCAACGCCGGAGGCCAGGTCGAGCTTCATCAGCGCGTCGATGGTCTGCGGGGTGGGGTCAAGAATGTCCAGCAAACGCTTATGCGTCCGCATCTCGAACTGATCGCGCGACTTCTTGTCGATATGCACGCCACGGTTGACCGTGAACTTCTCGATCAAGGTGGGCAGCGGAATCGGACCGACAACGCGGGCGCCCGTGCGCTTCGCGGTGTTCACGATTTCCCCGACCGACTGGTCAAGTACGCGATGATCATACGCCTTCAGGCGGATGCGGATCGTTTGTGCGTCCATTTTGTTCTCTCTACAATTCGTGCCGGTTCACCCGAACCCGCACCGTTATTCCTTCAAACCTTCGCCCCTTAAACCGGGACATAAATCCGTAACGACTTTGCCTTCCCCAGCCCGCTCTGACGTTCTAACTGCAACGTCAGTGGCTTAGTTCTGCCGCGCGGCCCGATATCGGCTATCGCCTTATCATTCATCCGCGTCAGCTCGGCATTGGCCTGCCGCAGCTGCGCTGCACAGGTTCCTTTATAATTTGGCTGCCAGAGCCGAGGCATCGTTATCGTCATTGCACTGCTTCTTCATCGCCGCCGACGCGCGAACGCCGGCGGCGATGTCTTTATTACTCGATGATCTTCGCCACAACGCCGGCGCCGACCGTACGGCCGCCTTCGCGGATCGCGAAGCGCAGGCCTTCGTCCATGGCGATCGGAGCGATGAGCTTGACATCGACCGAGATGTTGTCGCCGGGCATGACCATTTCGGTGCCCTGCGGCAGGATCACTTCGCCGGTCACGTCCGTCGTGCGGAAGTAGAACTGCGGGCGATAGTTCGTGAAGAACGGGGTGTGACGGCCGCCTTCGTCCTTGGTCAGAATGTAGCATTCCGCCTTGAACTTGGTGTGCGGGGTGATCGAACCCGGCTTCGCCAGAACCTGGCCGCGTTCAATTTCTTCGCGCTTGGTGCCGCGCAGCAGCGCACCGATGTTGTCGCCAGCCTGGCCCTGATCGAGCAGCTTGCGGAACATTTCAACACCCGTGACAACGGTCTTCTGGGTCGGCTTCAGACCAACGATTTCGACTTCTTCGTTGACCTTGATGATGCCGCGTTCGACACGACCGGTGGCAACCGTACCGCGACCGCTGATCGAGAACACGTCTTCGACCGGCATCAGGAACGGCTTGTCAATCGGACGGTCCGGCTGCGGAATGTAGCTGTCAACCGCTTCCATGAGCTTCAGGATCGCCTGTTCGCCCATTTCCGGATTGGTGTCGTCCAGCGCGCAACGCGCCGAGCCCTTGATGATCGGGGTGTCGTCGCCGGGGAAATTGTACTTGGTCAGCAGGTCACGGATTTCCATTTCGACCAGCTCGGCCAACTCCGGATCGGCGAGGTCCATCTTGTTCATGAAGACGACGATCGCCGGCACACCGACCTGACGCGCCAACAGGATATGTTCGCGGGTTTGCGGCATCGGGCCGGCGTCACCAGCGACCACGAGGATCGCGCCGTCCATCTGGGCGGCACCGGTGATCATGTTCTTGACGTAGTCCGCGTGGCCCGGGCAGTCGACGTGGGCATAGTGGCGGTTCGCGGTTTCATATTCGACGTGCGCGGTCGAGATCGTGATACCACGCGCCTTTTCTTCCGGCGCCTTGTCAATCTGGTCGTAGGCGGTGAAAGTCGCGCCGCCGGTCTTGGCCAGCACCTTCGTGATCGCCGCCGTCAACGAGGTCTTGCCATGATCAACGTGACCAATGGTGCCGATGTTGCAGTGCGGCTTGGTACGATTAAACTTTTCCTTCGCCATTTTCTACTCCGTGCTCTCGGTTTGCGTTACCTGATTAATACTCGGCCAGCCTGATTAACCGGCCATCTTCAATTTAACTTCCTGTGCCACGGCATTGGGCACAGGCTCATAGTGATCAAACTGCATCGAATAGGACGCGCGGCCCTGGGTCATCGAACGCAGATTGTTCACATAGCCGAACATGGTCGCCAGCGGCACCATGGCATCGACGACGCGAGCATTGCCGCGCTGATCCATGCCACGCACCTGGCCACGACGGCTGTTCAAGTCGCCGATGACGTCGCCCATGAAGTCTTCCGGTGTCACCACCTCGACCTTCATGATCGGTTCGAGCAGCGTCGGGGCGGCTTTTTGCAGCCCTTCGCGGAACGCCGCGCGTGCCGCGATTTCGAACGCCAGCGTCGACGAGTCAACGTCATGGTAGGCGCCGTCCGTCAACGTGGCCTTGAAGTCGATGCAGGGGAAGCCGGCGAAAATGCCCGTTTCCTTGGCCGACGCCAGACCCTTTTCGACGCCGGGGATATATTCCTTCGGCACCGAGCCGCCAACGACCTTGGCTTCGAACGCATAACCGGCACCCGGCTCTTGCGGCTCGAATTCGAGCGTGATACGCGCGAACTGGCCCGAACCGCCCGACTGCTTCTTGTGCGTATAATCGATAACGGCCTTGCGGGTGATGGTTTCGCGATAAGCCACCTGCGGCGCGCCGACATTCGCATCCACCTTGAACTCGCGCTTCATGCGGTCCACGATGATTTCGAGATGGAGTTCGCCCATCCCCTTGATGATCGTCTGGCCGGTTTCGTGATCGACCGAAACGCGGAACGACGGATCTTCGTCAGCGAGACGCTGCAACGCGATACCCATCTTTTCCTGGTCGGCCTTGGTCTTCGGTTCCACCGCAACCTCGATAACGGGGTTCGGGAATTCCATGCGTTCCAGCACGATCGGGTGTGCCGAGTCAGCAAGCGTATCGCCGGTCTTGGTCGCTTTCAGCGAAGCCAACGCGACGATATCGCCGGCATAGGCTTCCTTGATTTCTTCGCGGTTGTTGGCATGCATCAGCAGGATACGACCAATGCGCTCGCGATCTTCCTTCACCGTGTTTTGAACATAGGTGCCGGAGGTCAGCGTGCCGGAATAGATACGCACGAAAGTCAGCGAGCCGACAAACGGGTCGTTCATGATCTTGAACGCGAGACCGGAGAACGGCGCGTCATCCTTCGGCGCACGCTCTTCCTGATCGCTGCTGCCGACCTTGAAGCCCTTGACGTTGCCAATATCGAGCGGCGACGGCAGGAAGTCGACAACGGCGTCGAGCATCGGCTGCACGCCCTTGTTCTTGAACGAAGCGCCGCACAGCACGGGGAAGAACTTGCGCGCCAGCGTACCCTTGCGAATGCACTTCTTGAGCACGGCAATGCTCGGCTCTTCGCCGCCCAGATACTGTTCCATCGCCGCATCGTCCATTTCGACGGCGGTTTCGATCATCATCTGGCGGTATTCCTTGGCCTTCTCGACCAGGTCAGCCGGAATTTCGACTTCGTTGAACTTCGCGCCCAGCGATTCGTCTTCCCAGATCAGCGCCTTCATCTTGATAAGATCGACGAGACCCTTGTGTTCGGCCTCCGTGCCGATCGGCAGCTGAATGACCAGCGGCACCGCGCCCAGGCGGTCCTTGATCATGTCCACGGTGCGGAAGAAGTTCGCGCCGATGCGGTCCATCTTGTTGACGAAGCAGATACGCGGCACGCCATACTTGTCGGCCTGACGCCACACGGTTTCGGATTGCGGCTCGACACCGGCGACGCTGTCGTAAACGGCGATGGCGCCGTCGAGCACGCGCAGGCTGCGCTCGACCTCAATCGTGAAGTCGACGTGACCCGGGGTGTCGATGATGTTGAAGCGATAGGGCTTGTCGTCGACTTTCCAGAAACAGGTCGTGGCCGCGGAGGTGATGGTAATACCGCGCTCCTGCTCCTGCTCCATCCAGTCCATCGTCGCGGTGCCTTCGTGCACTTCGCCGATCTTGTAGGACTTGCCGGTGTAATAGAGGACGCGTTCCGTGGTCGTGGTCTTACCGGCGTCAATATGCGCCATAATCCCGAAATTACGATAGTCCTCAATCGGAGTATTGCGAGCCATAGCCTGAACCGTCCCTTACCAGCGATAATGCGCGAAAGCCTTGTTGGCTTCGGCCATCTTGTGCGTATCTTCCCGCTTCTTGATCGCGGCGCCGTTGTCATTGGCCGCGGCCATCAGCTCGGCAGCCAGACGCTCCGGCGAAGTCTTTTCCGCACGCTTGCGCATCGCAATGATGATCCAGCGCATGGCGAGCGCCATGCTGCGATCCGGACGCACATCGGTCGGCACCTGATAGGTGGCACCACCAACACGGCGCGAGCGCACTTCAAGATGCGGCCGCACCTTGTTCAGCGCATCCTTAAACACTTCGAGCGGGTCCTTCTTGACCTTGGCGCGGATGATGTCGAACGCACCGTAAACGATGCCTTCCGCGACCGATTTCTTGCCCTGCTCCATGAGACAGTTCATGAATTTGGTCACCAGAATTTCACCGAACTTGGCGTCCGGCAAAACTTCGCGTCTCTCTGCTCTTCTACGACGGGCCATTGAAAAATTCCCTTATTCCTGATTCTGCCTGATCTTACTTCGGACGCTTCGCGCCGTACTTGGAACGACGCTGCTTGCGGTCCTTGACACCCTGGGTATCCAGCGTGCCGCGAATGATGTGGTAGCGCACGCCCGGCAAGTCCTTCACACGGCCGCCACGGATCATGACGACAGAGTGTTCCTGCAGATTGTGGCCTTCGCCCGGAATGTAGCTGATGACTTCAAACCCATTGGTGAGACGCACGCGCGCCACCTTGCGAAGCGCCGAGTTCGGCTTCTTCGGCGTCGTGGTGTAGACACGGGTGCAGACACCGCGCTTCTGCGGGCATTCTTTCAGCGCCGGTACCTTATCGCGGTATTTCGGCACTTCACGGCCCTTGCGCACCAATTGGTTGATCGTTGCCATGCTTCGCTTCCTGTTCCAGTCTTATCCGTCTCGTTGGCGCGAACGCCGTTTTCAGAATACAAAAACCACCGCGAAGACCGGATATTTCCCGCTCCGTGGAGGTCAAAATTCGTGCGCCATGCAACCTGCCCAGCGATATGCCGACCTATAGTCACGCATCGCCAGCCGTTCATTGCCGTTGGCTATGATTCCTTGCTGTATAAAACCGATGTAACCGATTGTTTTACAACAAACTTACAGCCTTTATGCCTGGGCACAATCTTTGTAAGTCGGCGGACTATATGTTTATCGCTTCTTAACGTCAAGCGAAGATTAAACAATTTTTCACTTTCCACAGCGGCTTGCCCGCTTGACGCTGGATTATCCGCGCCCAGTTTGTTCTGATAGCGACGCAAGCGCGCTTTTGCGCTCATCTTAACCAAACGGAGCCCTCATGACGCCGGGTGAATCGAAAAAAATCACATCGTCGCGTCACTATCGTATCCGCCGCAGTATCGGCGTCGTGCTGATCTGCCTCGGCGTCTTTATGCTGGTATCTTCCGCTCTGCTCGATCTGGCGGGCTACAGCCTGCTGGTGGCATCCTCCGCCATCGACAAGACATTCGCCAAGGCCGTGATTCTGGTCGAACGCGGCAGCGGCGGCGCCGTCGGAGTCGAACTGAACCATGCTCCCCTCACCGCCGAACAGCGCGCTGACCTGCCCGCTGTGGCGCGCAATGAGAAGGTCGAATATGGCGGCCCGGTTGGCTTTCCGCACCGGATCAGCGTATTAATCTGGAAATCACCACCCGGCGCGCCGCAGACGGTCGGACATTACGAGCTGCGTCTTCTTAACGAAGATATCCCGGACGACCCGGCCTATATGCGCAGCCAATTGGAGCTGCTGGAAAAAGATGGTTTTCAATACCGGCTGTTTGCCGGTTATGCGTCCTGGCGGCCGGTGCAGCTCGAAAAAGAAGTATGGCTGCAACGGATCTGGCGACAACTCGACCCCGAAGCAGCCGGACAGCCGCTGATCGCGCTGCTGACCGGCACGGCGGACTGGGCGCGGCTACGTCCCTAAGCAGGCTGCGACGGATAGGCGCAACCACCATTTCAGCAGGAGTCCGCGCGCTTGTCCGTGTAATGTCTCAGGAGATCATTCCATATGGGAGCGTGACGTGCTGATCCAACGCAGCTGGGCGACGCCGTTGGTCGCCGGAGCATTTCTTCTCTCCGCCGTCACCGGCCTTCTGATTTTTTTTCATCTCGACCGCGGCTGGAACAAACCAGCGCACGAATGGTTGGGCTGGGCGCTGATTGCGGGAGCGCTATTCCATATCGTGGCAAATTTTTCTGCCTTCAAACAGCACCTGCGTCAACGCAAGGGCCAAAGCCTCATCGGCCTGTTCATGCTTATTCTGCTGCTCAGTTTCGCCGGCGGCGGAGACGAAAAACCCCGCTTTGCCAGCACGGTGCAAGCTTTAGCACAGGCGCCCTGGCCACTACTGGCGCAGGTTGCGCAACTCAGCCCGGCTGAAGTTGACCGGCGCCTTGAAGCCGCGGGGCTCAAACGCCAACCCGAACAGCAAAATCTGCAGGCACTGGTCGGCTCCGATTTGCGGCAGCAGGTGACGGCGCTCAATGCAGTGCTTGCCCCGGAGCAAAAATCGGCGGATGACTAACCCATTCAGTCGGTAACTCTCGCTCGATCATATGTTGGATTTCACCTCGCTAGCGGCCCTGCCCGTCTTTACGGCTAGTGGCGTTCTTGCCGGAATTATCGAAGCTTCGGCAGGCGGCAGCGGCCTTATCGTCATTCCCCTCTTGCTGATGGCCGGGGTTTCCCCTGCTGCCGCTATGGCCACCAGCAAACTGCAGTATATGTTTGGCGCCGTGACATCCATCACGCGCTTTCATCAGGCTCGCCTGATCCAATGGAAGACCGTTTTGCCGCTGGCCGCGCTGACGGCGTTCTCCGGCGCCGTGGGAGCGTTCGCGCTGGTCTGGATCAAAAATTCGCTCCTTACCCTGCTCGTGCCGCCGTTGCTGATTGCGGCGGCCGGCTATTTTATCTTCAGTCCGCGCCTGAGCGACGAACCCAACCATCTGCGCCGTCCGTTTCTGCCCTTGCTACTGCCGGGATTGGCGCTGGTGGGGTTCTATGACGGCTTCTTTGGCGTAGGTTCGGGAAGCTTTTATGTCTTACTGCTGGTATGGGGATTGGGGCTGGCCGCCCGCGAAGCGACCGCCACAGCCAAAATTGTCGATTTTGTCAGTGCATTCGCGGCGCTTATCGTCCTCATCAGCCAGCACGAAGTGCTATGGCTGCCAGGATTGGCGCTCGGCATTGGCCAGATACTCGGCGCCTGGCTTGGCGCCGGCCTCGTCATACGTCGCGGCGCGCGCTTCATCCGTCCCGTTCTGGCCTTCATGAGCCTCGCCCTCAGTCTCAAACTTTGCTATGATTACCGTTACGAATTGCTTGGCTTCCTGCAATGATCGGCCGGCAAACAATCCGCGCCTGCGATTTGCCTGATGTGGTTCTTCAACGACCGAAAATCGACACCCCATGACGCGCTACGCCAGAACCGGCGCGCGGCGCTCTTCATCGCTGTCGGTATTCTGCTGCTCCTCTGCGCCGTTTTTCTGGATTTCCCGCGTTATCGTATTCTGACGGCCGCACCTGACATGCGCGACAGCAATTTCGCGCACAGCGTCGTGCTGGTCGCGCGGCACGGTCTGGCCACCCACGGTGTGATCCTCAACCGCGCCCTGTCGGCTGAACAAAGCGCGCAACTGCCATCAGCCTTACGCGATCATATCGCCAATTTCGGCGGGCCGGTCGGCTTTCCCGATACCGTCACGGTGCTACTGTGGAAAGCGGTGCCGCAGGGCGAGCCGCGCTATGGGTTCCGGCAGTGGGAGGCCGCTGCCCTGCCGGACGCCGCAGCCCTCACCCAGCGCCTGACGGCATTGCAGGCCGAAGGTTATCAAGTGCGAGTCTTTGCCGGTTACGCCGGCTGGGTTCCGCTGCAGCTGGAAATGGAGCTGTGGCTGGCACGGGTCTGGCGCGTCTATCAACCCGCGCAGATGTCCGCTCGCTTCAGCAGCCTGCTCGACGGCAGCGGCGCCGACTGGAACGCGCTGCAGCAGCTGCGCTGATCATTGCAGCGTGCTGCCGTGCGCCGAGTGCAGCTTGGTGCCGCTGAGCTTGCGGATCGTCACATAGAACACCGGCGTCAGGAACAGGCCGAAGAAGGTGACGCCGAGCATACCCGAGAACACGGCGATGCCCATGGCATAACGCATCTCCGAACCCGCGCCGCTCGAGGTGATGAGCGGCACGACCCCCATGATGAAGGCGAAGGACGTCATCAAAATCGGCCGCAACCGCAACCGGCAGGCTTCAATGGCCGCCGCGACGACTTCCTTGCCCTGCAGCTCAAGCTCGCGGGCGAATTCCACGATCAGAATGGCATTCTTGCAGGCGAGGCCGACCAGCACGATGAGGCCGATCTGGGTGAAGATATTGTTATCCGTCTGCACGAACCAGACACCCGCGATGGCGGAGAGCAGGCTCATCGGCACGATCAGGATGACGGCGAGCGGCAAACCGAGACTTTCATATTGCGCGGCGAGCACCATGAAGGCGAGCAGGATACAGAGCGGGAAAATCCATAGCGCCGTATTGCCGGCCAGGATTTCCTGATATTTCAGGTCCGTCCACTCATAGGTCATGCCTTTGGGCAGTTCCTGATCCAGAATCTTCAGCATCGCTTGCTCGGCCTGGCTCGACGTATAGCCGAAGCCGGGGCTGCCATTGATGTCGGCGGAGAGATAAGCGTTATAACGCGTCGCGCGTTCCGGCCCGAAGCTTTCGCTGACCTTGAGCACGCTGCCGAGCGGCACCATCTCGCCTTTCTGGTTCCGCGTCTTGAGCGCCGTGATGTCCGTGGCATGAGCACGGAATTGCGCATCGGCCTGCGTGACGACCTGGAAGGTACGCCCAAAACGGTTGAAGTCATTGACATAGAGCGAGCCGAGATAGATCTGCATCGTGTCAAAGACATCAGTCACCGACAGGCCAAGCTGCTTGGCGCGGGTGCGGTCCAGATCGGCGTTCAATTGCGGCACATTGATCTGGTAGCCGGAATAGACGCCGGACAGCTCCTTGGTCTGATAAGCCTTCATCTGGATGGCCTGCACCACCTTGTAGAGCTCGTCATAGCCCTTATCCGCGCGATCTTCGATCTGCAGCTTGAAACCACCGGCGACGCCGATGCCCTGCACGGCAGGCGGCGGCAGCATGAAGATAAACGCGTCCTGGATGGAGCCCATCTTCATATTGAGCTGGTTGGCAATCGAAGCGCTCGACAGATCGGGCAGCGGCTGCTTCAGATGCAGCTTGACCAGCAGTTTGCCAAACAGGCCCTCGACCGGCCGTTCATCGAACGGCTTCAATGTGGCAAAGACAATACCCGCATTCGAACTATTGGTGAAGCCGTGGATCGACAGACCGGGGAACGCCACGGCGCTCTGGATGCCTTCTTGCTGCATCATGATCTCCGACATGCGGCGGATGACATCTTCGGTCCGGTCGAGCGTCGCGCCGTCCGGCAACTGGGCGAAGCCGATGACATATTGCTTATCCTGCGACGGGATGAAGCCGCCGGGCACGGTGTGGAACAGCAGCCAGGCGCAGCTCACGAGCGCGAGATAGCCCATGATCGCAAAGCGGCGGCGCTTGATGGTGCCGGTCACGCCCGTGGCATAGCTGTCGCCGGCGTTTTTGAACCCGCGATTGAAGGCATTGAAGAACCAGCCGAACAGCCGCTCCATCACGCGGGTCAGCATGTCCTTCGGCTCGTTATGGCCCTTAAGCAGCAGGGCGGCGAGCGCCGGGCTCAATGTCAGGGAGTTGAAGGCCGAAATGACGGTCGAGATTGCGATGGTCGTCGCGAACTGGCGATAGAATTGTCCGGTCAGACCGCTGATGAAGGCGATGGGAATAAAGACGGCGCACAGCGTCAAGGCAATAGCGATGATCGGCCCGCTCACCTCCTGCATGGCCTTATAGGTCGCCTCGCGCGGGGTCATGCCGTGTTCGATATTGCGCTCGACATTTTCGACAACGACGATCGCATCGTCGACGACGATACCGATAGCAAGCACCAGTCCGAACAGCGAGAGGGCATTGATCGAGAAGCCGAAGATATAAAGGAAGGCAAAGGTACCGACAATCGAGATCGGCACGGCCAGCAGCGGAATGATCGAAGCGCGCCAGGTCTGGAGGAAGATGATGACGACGAGCACGACGAGCATGATGGCTTCAAATAAAGTCTCGATGACGGCCTTGATCGAGTCGCGCACGAACACGGTCGGGTCGTAGACGATGCTGTAATCGAGCCCTTCCGGGAAATTCTGCTTCAGCTCTTCCATCGCGGCACGCACATCATCCGAAATGCGAATGGCGTTCGAGCCCGGCGACTGGAAGATCGGCACGGCGACGGCATGCTTATTGTCGAGCAGCGAGCGCAAACCGTAGGTCGATGCCCCAAGCTCGATGCGCGCGACGTCCTTCAGCCGCGTGATCGCGCCGTCCTGGCCGACCTTGATGATGATTTCGCCGAACTCCTGCTCGCTTTGCAGACGGCCATGCGCGTTGACGAGCAACTGGTTGTCGATGCCCGGCAGGCTCGGCGACGCGCCGACCTGACCAGCCGCGACCTGGATGTTCTGATCCTGAATGGCCGTCACCACTTCGCGCGCCGTCAGCTGATGCGCCGCGACCTTTTCCGGGTTGAGCCATATCCGCATGGCATAGTCGCCGGAACCAAACAGCCCCACCTGCCCGACGCCGCCGATGCGCGCCAGCCGGTCCTTCACATTGAGCAGCGCATAATTGCGGATATAAAGCTCGTCATAACGTCCCTGCGGCGACAGCAAGTGCACGACCATCGTGAGATCGGGCGAGCTCTTGACCGTCGTCACGCCCAGCGTGCGCACGATTTCCGGCAAACGCGGCAAGGCCTGCGACACGCGGTTCTGCACCAGCTGTTGCGCGAGATCGGGGTTGGTGCCCAGCTTGAAGGTCACGGTCATCTGCATCGTGCCGTCGGCGGTGCCCTGCGAATCCATGTAGAGCATGTTCTCGACGCCGTTGATCTGCTCTTCCAGCGGCGTGGCCACGGTCTCGGCGATCACCTTGGGGTTGGCGCCGGGATAGCGCGCGACCACCTGCACCGAAGGCGGCACGACCTCGGGATATTCCGAAATCGGCAGCATGGGGATCGAAATCGCGCCGGCGATTAAGATAAGCAGAGAGAGCACCGCCGCGAAAATCGGGCGATCAATAAAGAACCGCGAAATATTCATGATGTCGTTGCCTGTCGCTTACGGTTTCTTGGCTTCATCTGCGGGAGCATCCGCCTTCGGTTCGGGCGCGGCGGCAGGCGCCGCACCTTCGGCCGGAGCAGCGGCTTTCGCTTCTTCCGGCGGCGCATCCATCGGCACCACGCCGGGCATCACCGGCGCACCGGGACGCGCGCGTTGCAGGCCGTTGACGATGATCTTCTCGCCACCCTTCAGCCCGCTTTTGATGATGCGCAAGCCATCGACGACGCCGCCCAACTCGACCGGGCGGTAGCTGGCGATATTGTCGTTGCCGACAACGAAGACGAATTTGCGATCCTGGTCGGTGTTGATGGCCCGGTCGGTGATGAGCAGCGACTGGCCTTCCTTCGGCACGGCGATCTTGACCAGCGCATACATGCCCGGCACGAGCTTGCCGTCGGGATTATCGAGCAGCGCGCGCACGCGGATAGTGCCGGTCGCCATATTGATCTGGTTGTCGAACGCCTTGACCTTGCCGGCATGCGGCGTGCCGGTTTCACCGGCCAGACCGATCTGTACCGGGATTTCCTGCGCCTTTTCGGGCGTCGTCTGGCCCGCGCGGACATAAGCGAGATAGGTCGGCTCATCCATCGCGAAATCGACATAAATCGGGTCGCTCGATACGATCGTGGTCAGCAGCGCGACCGTCGGCATGGTCTGCACAAGGTTCCCGACCGTGATTTCCGCCCGGCTGGCCCGGCCCGCGATCGGAGCCCGGATCTCGGTATATTCAAGATTCAGCTTCGCGGTGCGCACGGCAGCCTCAGCGGCTTGCAGCGCAGCGTCCGCCACGCTCACGGCGTTGCGGCGCGTATCGTAATCGCGCTTGGTGACATAGTCATCCTTGAGCAACGCGGCGGTGCGTTCATAATCTTTATGGGCATAGCCTGCCTGGGCCTTGGCCGAGGTCAGCTCGGCTTCCGCCTTCTTGAGTGCGGCTTCGAATGGCCGTTGATCAAGCGTGAAGAGCAGATCGCCCTTCTTGACCAGCGCGCCATCGGTGAAATGCACGGCTTCGATCGTGCCATCGACGCGCGGATGGATCTCGGCCTGCTCGACCGCCTGGAAGCGGCCGGAATATTCGCGATATTCCGTGACATCGCGCGACAGCACCGCGGCGACGCTGACCGGCATCGGCCCCATATCGGCCATCGCGGGCGGCGCAACCGGCCCGGCGACGAAAAAGCCGCGCCAGACAAAGGCTGCGACAACGGCCAAGCCGAGGATAATTGCTGTTTTCTTCATGACCGTATCTCCAACCCGCTGGTCAGGTTATTGCTGTTACCAGTCAGCTAGCACGCGCCGCAATGGCGGCAAGCGGCTTTATGACAAAATTATGACTGGCGGTCACTATATAATGACTTAAAGTCATTGGCAACTGCATAATATTCTGGTAACATTGCAACACTAACAATGAGGTAACCAAAATTGCCCTGGGTGAAGCGAAGCTTGTGCGCCTGTTCACGCCGCGCCGTCAAAGATGCCGATAAAGCCCTGAAACGGCAGGAACTGCTGCAGGTTGCAGCCGGGCTGTTCCTGAAAAAGGACTTCGCTGCGATTGCCATGGACGATGTGGCTGAAAAGGCCAAAGTAGCGAAAGGCACACTATATTTATACTTCAAGACGAAAGAGGAGCTGGCGCTCGGTGTGCTGACGGCAGACACCGCCGATTGGCTTACTGCGCTTTACCAATTCATCGTCTCCCAGCGCCAGGTATCGGCGGAGGACTATATCCGGTGGTTCTGTGCCTCGTTGCGCGAACGTCCGCGCTATATGAAATTCATTCCGATTTCGGCATTAATCCTCGAGAAGAATATCAGCAAAGAAGCGGCGCGGGCTTTCAAGCTTATGGTCGCCGAACATCTTAATCGCCTCGCCCCGCTCATGCAGCAGAAGCTCGGCTTCGCCACGCCGCAACGCGCGGCGCGTTTCATGATGCAGAGCCACGCGCTGATCATGGGGCTTTACCCTTGCTGCTTCCCGAGTCCCGTCATCGAGTCCATCATCGTCGAAGAAAATCTCGGCATCTTCCATAACGACTTCTTTGAAGTGCTCGAAGATTCGCTGCGCACCATGCTACTTGGCTATCAGCGCGAAGCGGTGATGGCATGAAACTGCCGCGCTGGCTGCTCTGGATCGAGTGCTTGAGCCTGTTCCTGCTCTTGCCAGGGGTGTTGTCGCTGAACGGCTTCCACCGCCCAACACTTTACACGGGCCTCTGGGTTACCTGCGTCTATTGCTTCTGGATGCTGGTCTCCGGTCACGGCTTCTCCTGGCGTCACCTATGGCAGGGCGAGGACTGGGATAAACAGGCCCGGTTCTATGCCCTGCTGCGCTTCGTGGCGGCGACGAGCCTCGCGATCCTGATCATCGGCCTCCTGGCCCCCGGACATCTGTTCGACTTTCCGCGTTACCGGCCTGAGATGTGGTTGATGGTCATGACATTCTATCCGCTGATCTCGGTCGTGCCGCAGGAGCTGGTCTATCGCAGCTTCTTCTGCCGCCGTTACGCCGCACTGTTCGGCGAGCACTGGTTGATGATCCTCGCCAACGCCTCATGTTTCGCGTTCATGCATATCGTGCTGCAGAATTGGGTTGCCCCCCTGCTCTGTCTGATCGGCGGGCTGCTGTTCTCTTACAGCTATCGCCAGCATCGTTCGCTCAAATGGGCGAGCTTGGAACATGCGGCTTATGGGTGTATGATTTTCACGGTCGGCCTGGGCACCTATTTCTTCCATGGGCTGCGGCCGACATAACCGCCTGCGCCACCAGGAGCTATCCCATGCGCCACGCCGTGCTTGTTTCTCTCTCCTTGCTTTCACTGGTCGCGCCGCCGGCGCTTGCGGCCAATATGGCAGCGCCCGCCACCAGCAAACCAGCCGTCGCCGCCCCGACGGCGCCTGCCGTTCCCACAGCCCCGACAGCTCCCGCAGCGCCCCCGGCAGCTCCGCCACCACAAGCCCCAGTTGCCCAGCCAGCCGAAACCGAACCGCCGCTGGAAATACCGCGCCCAGGCTTAGGCGGGCGTATTGAAGACCGGCTGCGGGCGTCGCACGACCGGCTCCAGCTTACGGCGGCGCAAGGCCCCCTATGGGAGAGTGTGCTGAAGACGCTGGACGAGAACCAGAAGGTCATGAACAGCCTCAATAATCCGGACAAGCCGCTCAATGCGCTGGCATCGCTGCAGCTGAACCAGAAAATTGCTGAAACCCGAGCGGCTGGTATCAAGCGTCTGACCGGCGCGGTCGAAAAGCTGTATGATGCGCTCAGCGATGCACAGAAAAAGCAGCTTGACCAAGCCCTTGCCAGCAGCAACCGGCGGCCGAACCTGCCCTGAGCGTGCTATTCGCAGCTTGACCGGCCGCGGGCCAATGGTTAGTTTGCGTCCCCTGGATTGGCGCGGTGGCAGAATGGCTATGCAGCGGATTGCAAATCCGTGTATGCCGGTTCGATTCCGGCCCGTGCCTCCAGGTTTATCACTGTGCCTATCCTGAAAATCCTTAAAGCCATTTTCCTGTCGCTCATATTGATGAGCGCCCTGGGTTTTGC
>JBDHTV010000008.1:0-22367 GCA_039808825.1 Bdellovibrionales bacterium
ATAATAATCACAGGAGAATAACCGTTCGGCTCGGTCTTGCGGCGCATTGCGTCCAGCACAGTCAGGCCATCGCGGTCCGGCAAGCCGAGGTCAAGCACCACGACATCGGGCCGCAACAGGTTGAACTTCTGCACGGCCTCCGCCGCCGTTGCCGCTTCGTGCAATTCGGCGTGCATCGCTTCCAGCGATAATTTGAGAAAGATCCGGATTGCCGGCGTATCATCGACGACAAGGATGCATTTATCCCTAAGCCACATTCTTTGCGTCCTCTGCTCCGGTCATCTCGGTCTCTCCGGCAATGACGGCCTCGCGCCATTCCGGGATCAGCAGCGTGAAAACGGCGCCCCCCTCGGGATGATTGGTGACACCGATGCTGCAGCCTTGATTCCGCATGATAATGCGCGCCAGCGCCAGCCCGAGGCCGGTTCCAGCCACCTGCGTATCCTGCCGGGCGATGCGCGCATATTTATCGAAGATTTTTTCGAAATGCTCCGGGGCGATACCACGGCCATGATCGCGCACAGCCATCTGGAAGCCATTGGGGCCAACCATGCAGTCGACATCGATTGGCGTGCCGAGCGGCGTGTATTTCACCGCATTATCGAGCAGATTCTGCAGCACATGGCCGAACATCATGCCATCGATATAAACCTGCACCGGCTGCTCCAACGGCTTGATCGTCAGCTTGTGCCGCCGCAACCGGTCGCGCAGCGAGCGCGCCGTATCGCGCGCCAGATCGACCGGGTCGATCCACTCCTTCTTGAACTCGACCTGGTCGCTCTCGAGCCGGGTCATGTCGAGAATATTACTGATGAAACTGTCGAGGCGCTGCGCTTCGTCGAGCGCATTGTCGATCAGGACGCCGTGTTGCTCTTCATTGAGCCGCGCCTTCAAGCTGCGGATGACGCTGAGTGAACCGATGATGGAAGCGAGCGGCGTCTTCAAATCATGCGACACGCTCGACAGCAGCATCACGCGCAGCTGGTCGCGCTCGGCCTGCACGCGTTTTTCTTCCGCGATCTGCTCCACCTCGAGCCGTTCGAGAATCAACGCCGCCTGGTCGGCAACATTACCCGATAACTGAGTCAAATTGTCATCGACCCGGCCATTGCGCAGCGGTTTATAGCCAAAAACGCCGAGCAAAGCCCGCGGCGTCAGCAAGGGCTCGAAGCGCCAGGCACAATCGGGAAAATCGGCACAACCCGCACCGGTCGGCCTGGTATCGAACCAGCAGACCTCGAGCGCTCTGCGCTCACTTTCCGTCAACGGCTTGCCGGGGTCCGGCTCCATGGCCAGCTGTGCCGGATCATGCGGTTGCGGCATGAAAAACGCCACCTCAGCCCGGAGCGACGCCGTCAGTTCCTTGCTCAACACACGAATCGTATCGGCCGGGGTATGCTGATCGAACGCGACCTTGTGGACGCGCAGCAGGGACTGGTACAGCTCGGCCCGCCGCCGCGCGTCATATTTGATATTGTAATTGAAGACCGCGAGCAGAATCGCCGCCGTGAGAAAAATGGCGATCGCCATGATATCCGGCGGGCTCTTGCCGAACAGGCTGAAATAGGGCGGATAATAAAGCAGCACCTGGATGAGACAGGCGACCAGCGCCGCACCGATTCCGAGCACAGTGCCGCAATAGCCAGTCACGAAAGCGCAGGCGACCAGAAAAACCAGCGGCTGGTTACGCCCCCCTTCAGCGAAGACGGGCGGCAAGATATGGTTCACGATCTCGACGACTGGCACCGCGAGGCTGATGATGGCCAATGCGCTGACCAGCTTCGCGATGTTGCGATCGGATCCCCACCACCTGCCCCACTTTATGGGAAGCCGTGTGCCGCGACCCACCAGACGATTGATGGAAACGATGTTATATTGTGCCCCAAGCCGTCGCTCGAGCAGACGGCTCAACGCCATAAAAGGCAGCGCCCGCAACCAGTGCTGTTTTTCGCTTTCGATCAACAGAATTGTATCGATAACGATGCCCTGTGTGCGCCGCTCCTGCAACACGGCCATAAGATCGCGGGCGAGCCGCAATGGATGCGTCAGCGTGACTCGATAAGCACCAAGCTGCAGCGCCGCCGCCTGCAGCAGCTGGTACTCGGTCTCTTCTTCTTCGGTCTGCCAGAAAATTGCGCGCGGCAACTCGCTGTGTAACACTTCCCAACTACAGCCGCGCCGCAACGCCCAGAAACGCGCGATACGCAGACGCCGCGCGGTCTCCGGTGATGGGTGGCTGATGACCAATATACGTCGCTCAACAACCGGTTTGATATCAGCCTTGTTCACAATCGCTCGCCTCGTCAGACAGGACTATGCAACGAGAATTTGCACAATAAATAACTTAAACTAGTGAGTAGCTAATAAAATTTCCATGCGCCTCTCAACCAGTTACCAAACGCGCCCGTATCGACACTATATTTATATTAGTTATCGCATCCTCGGTTAGGATCTGCGCCCGCTCCACATTTAGAACACATTGCGCGCTTATAAAAAAATGCGCTTAAAAAATGCACCGTAGTTCGGTGCCTTGGGCTCTGCCCCCATCGGTGCCGCAATCACTGTCACTGTCACAACGCCTAAGCAATATTTAGGAGGCATGCCATGACCGTCTATTGCAATAAGCGATCAACGATGTTCGGTGCGGCGCTGTTCACCGCCTTCTTCGCCGCCTATGCCGTCGCTGCCCCCGCGCGTAACGACAATAACGGCCTGGCGCAGATGCTGCAGACCAGCGGCGTGGTCGGAGCCGTACAGGATAATCATCGCTTCACGCTGCATAATGACAGCTGGGAGAGCGGCAATATCGAGATCGTTTCGCAGCGTCCGATCACGCTGCATGAAGGCGATCTCGTCCGCGTGACCGGCACGACCGACTATAATGCCAAGAACGGCGCGTTGCGGATCGTCGCTGACGAGATAAAACTGAGCAGCGCCTCAGCCGCCAGTGCGCCGCAGGTCGTGCCTGCAACAATGACACGGGAGGCGGGAGGCGCGAACAGTACAGGCGCGCCGGAAGAACATACCAGCATCAAAGACCTGCCGCCTGAAGGGCAGGTCAAAGTGATCGGTGTGGTCGATAACATCCCGGATACGAAAAGTCTGAGCCTGCGCGACAATACCGGCACCCTGCAGGTCAACACGGAAGCGCTCGACAAACCGCTGCCCGCGGTCGGTACGGAAGTCACCATTCTCGGCGCCATGCAAAGCAGCCTGCTGCAGAAAGAGCTGATCGCACAGAAACTGAGCGCCGTGAGCAGCCCGCCGACGCAGGCCCAGAAATAATCGCCCTCACTCCACATCCCGAAAGGACGAAAGTATGAACGAGACCAAGAGCACGATCCTGATTATCGATGACGAAGCGCCAATCCGCCGCTTCCTGACCATCACGCTGGAAAGCCGCGGCTATAAGGTCGCCGACGCCGACACCGGCAGCAGCGGCGCGCGTCTTGCCGCTACGCTGAAGCCGGATCTGGTCATTCTCGATCTTGGCCTGCCCGATATGGACGGCAAGGAAGTGATCAAGCTGATCCGCTGCTGGTCGCAGACGCCAATCATCGTCTGCTCGGTGCGCGACGACGACGCGGAAGTCATCAGCGCCATGGATATGGGCGCCGACGACTATATCACCAAGCCCTTCAATCCCGATGTGCTGTTGGCGCGCATGCAAAGCAACATCCGCCGCGCGGCGACGCAGATTGCGGGCGAGCCCGACATCACCAACGGCGGAATTCGCATGGACTTGGTACGGCATGAGGTTTTCATGCATGAGCAGAAGGTCAACCTGACGCCGCGCGAATACAAGCTGCTGCGTTACTTCATGCTCAACCGCGGCAAGATGCTGACCCACAAGCAGATCCTCAAGGAGGTCTGGGGCCCGGCGCATACGGAGGACATGCAATATCTGCGCGTCTATGTCAGCCAGCTGCGCGAGAAGATCGATAACAGCACGGAAGTATCCTATATCTTCACCGAGCCCGGCATCGGCTATCGCATGGAGATTGTCGAGAATGATTCAGCCGTCGGGCAACCGGAGGAGCCGGCCCTGCATGCCGCCGTCGCCTGACGAGGACGCGACTTGATGACGATATGGCGAAGCGCAAGCTTCGCCATATCGCTTTCTGACGGCAGCCGACGCAAAGTTTGGTGCGTATCATTCAGCAGGAGGTCATCATGGTCGCCATACGCCGTAAAGCCGTGCCAAAGCCGCTGCCGCAGGACGCCGGGCCACCAGCGCAGGGCGATCCCATCCCGCAGCAGCGCGCGCTCTATAACCGCATCACCGCGGTCGAGCGCATCGTCCGCAATTTCAAGGCGCTGATCGGCCAGAACCAGGATTTATTGCGGGATGAAAGCATCATGCATCAAATCGCGTTGCTGGAAGAATGGCTGGAAACCTACAAGCGCGGCCTCGTCGCCGCCGACAAAATCCGCACGCAGGGCATGCAGTGGCTGGAACGGCATCGCGCTCAACCGCGCGCGATGAGCCAGGCAACGCCGTCTTTGGCAATTGTATCGCCTCCGACGCGCATTTTGAAACAAGTCGAGAAAGAATTGGAGCAGCCTGCGCCGGTACAGCCGACCCCAGCCTCCGAACCTGTGGCTCCAGCAGATACGGCTCTGCCCGCGCCGCGGTAACGTCGCCTCCTCCATCAGCCTGATGCCGCCCTGATGTCACACCGAATGGCGGCCATCGTTTCCTGATGAGAATTGCGCCAAATTGAGATCACGCCACCCGGCGACATTTTCCCAGCAACCATAACAGGAGAGTCCTATGAACAAGGAACAAATCATCGGCAATTGGCAACAATTCAAGGGCGAAGCGCAGCGCCAGTGGGGCAAGCTCACCAATGATCAGCTCGACGTCATCAACGGCGATCGCACCAAGCTAGCTGGCAAGGTTCAAGAGGCCTACGGCATCGCCAAGGAAGAAGCCGAAGAGCAGGTGCGCAATTGGGAAGAGCGTTGCAACGCGCAGCGCAAGAACCAGGATGCCGCCTAGTCCCCGCCCCGCAGGACTAAGCGTGCGAAGGCAGCTCTCCCCGAGCTGCCTTCATCTTTTCGGGGACATGACGATGAATCCCCTTGTCGGATACAGTCGGTAAACCGGTTATCATTTTAACGGCAGTTTTATTTCCATGTCCGGTTTGCGGTTCGTCTTTTTATCAAGCCCCCGCCCATGATGGCACTGCAGCGTCTCGCGCTGCCAGAGTAATGTGAACAGGAAGGACCCTATCATGAAAAAGCAACGACAACGCAAGTTCCTCACGACCTTATCTCTGGTCTTGCTGGCGACGCCGGCGCTCGCGGCTGACAGCTCCGAACAGCAGAAGAACAGTTACCAGCTCAAGGACAATGGCGGCTATGAGAGCGTGCGGTCCTCGACGCAGACACAGCCGGACGGCACCAAGCAGACGACGGAGACCACCGTTGACCGCGACGTAAAATCCAATGGCTCCAGCTCCATCAATGCCACCACGACCGTCTCGACCGATCCGCGGGGCGCGATGAACGAGCAACAGGCCAAGAAGGAGACCTCGATCGAGGAGAAGCCGCGCGGCGGGTACAAAGAGACCAACGAGCAGAAGCAGACCGACGCCGCCGGCACCAACGTGACGACGAAGACGACGACCGATGTCGATGTCGATCACGCCGGGAATGTCACCCGCACAGTCAAGTCTGAAAAGACAGTCGACCCCAAGGGCCTCATGAACAAGGAGACCGTAACCGACGAGGTCAAGTCGGTAAACGGACAGGTGGTCGATCACCGCCGCACCAAGGACTAAGAGAAGCGCTGCGCCAAGCAGTCATAAGCGGGGCTCATGCTCATAGCATGAGCCCCGTGCTTTTTGCTTGCAAGCCTCCCGGTCCTGCAGCGACGAAAAACCGCTTGGGCAAGCACCCGGCCAGGCCCTATAACCCTTGCCCATGAGCAAAGCTTTTACCAAAGAAACCGACAATGACAGCGACGAGGGGCCCGAAGAAGCGGACGCCTTGCCGGCCAACGTCAAAAACTATATGACGCCCGGCGGCTTCGCCGCGCTGCAGGCCGAATTGCGCCAGCTGATGCGCGAGGAGCGACCCAAAATCGTCGAGATCGTGAGTTGGGCCGCCGGCAACGGCGACCGCTCCGAAAACGGCGATTATCTTTATGGCAAGAAGCGGCTGCGCGAAATCGATCGGCGCGTCCGCTATTTGACCAAACGGCTCGAAAGCGCCGAAATCGTCGATCCGCAACAGCAGCGTAATCGCAGCCAGGTCTTCTTCGGCGCGACCGTGACCTATGCCCGCGGCGACGACAGCGAACATACCGTCACCATCGTCGGTGTCGATGAGGCTGAGGCCGCGACCGGCAAAATCAGCTGGCTCGCGCCGGTCGCGAAGGCGCTGCTCAAAGCCCGGGTCGGCGATACGATTGAACTGCGCACGCCGGGCGGCAACGAGATGCTGGAAATTCTGGCTATCCGCTATCCCGACACGCCCGGCGGTTGAACACGCTACGCGACTTGCCGTACCACCGCGCCAAGCTGACTGTCCGCCTGTTGCATGGCTGCCTGCGCCGCTTCGGCGCCCAGCGCCACGCCTTCGGCGCGAACGAAGGCAACATCGGTGATGCCGATAAAGCCGAGCACATCCTTGAGATAACGTTCCTGATGGTCGTAGCTTTGCATCGGGCCTTGCGAATAGATGCCGCCGCGCGCCGAGACGACGATCGCCCTCTTGCCTTGCACCAAACCCTCAGGGCCATTTGCGCCGTATTTAAAGGTCAGACCGGCGCGCACGACATGATCAATCCACGCCTTGAGCGCGGAAGGAATCCCGAAATTCCACATCGGCGCGCCGAGCACCAGAATATCCGCCTGCAGCAGCTCAGCGACCGCCGTATCGGAAGCTTTGGCCGCTTCAGCCAGCGCGGCATTGCGTTGCGCGGGCGGCGTGAAAAAGGCGCCGATCGTCATGCCATCGAGATGCGGCAGCGGTGCCACGGCAAGATCGCGTCCGGCGACCTTGGCGTCAGGATGGGCGGTCTTGAGCTGGTGCAAGACCTTCACCGTGAGCTGGCGGGTCAACGACCGTTCACCGAGCGGGCTGCTTTCAATAACGAGAATGTTTTTCGGCATGGGGTACTCCTTGAGTTGTAAATCCACACCGAGTTACATATGTTTATTTAGTATAAGAAAAGAACGCACTTTAAAATCACTGAGTTACATGGAAGTAAGTTATGAACCCCATTCCGGAAGAAGCCAGAAAATTGCTCAAAGAAGGGATCGCCGCTTGCCCGATGCATGAGCTGATAACCAGGCTCGGCGATAAATGGAGCATGTTGGTCTTGATCGCGCTCGCGCACAGCACCGGCAACTGCCTGCGTTTTTCTGACCTGATGCGGCTCGTGCATGGCGTGTCGCAGCGCATGCTGACGACAACCTTGCGCCATCTGGAACGCGATGGCATCGTGACCCGGCAAGTTTACCCGGAAGTACCGCCGCGCGTTGAATACACGCTCACGCCGCTCGGCAAGGAGCTGCTGGTGCCAGTCGAGGCGCTGGTCGGGTGGATGAAGGATCGCTGGCCGCTTATCGAACAGGCGCGCGCCGCCTATGACGCGCGGAACGGCACGAATGGGTAGAATCTATTGCGGCTTGATGCTGGCGAGGATTTTATCGAACTGCGCCAGCTTGACCGGATCTTCAGCCAGCTTTTCGCGCAGCCGGTCTTCGATACCGTTCTGATAGGCCGCCTGCACGGTATCGACACTTTCGCGCAGCCAGGCGCGCTCAAGCTGCTGCGGGAACAGGTCGCGCAACGCGTCGGTCCAATATTTCTCGATGCGCAAGGCGAGCACGACGCGCGAGGCGAGCAATGGCGGTTCATACGGCGCCGCCTGGATGCTTTGCACGAGCGGCTCGGCCACCAGACGCGACGGACCGCTATAAATATAACGCGCGAAAGCCAGCCGCGACCAGGCATAGGCGTTGGCGGGGTTGCGCTTGAGCGCCTCCGCCTCCAACCGCAGCACTTCCGGCATCAGCTTGCGGCCTTCGGGCTTGGTGACGCCCTTGTCATAGGCGTCGGCCAGCACAACCTGGGCCAGATCGTCATAAGGCAGCCAGGCATCCCACAGCGTCAGGATCTCGCTGCGCGATGCTTGCAATGCCTGCCGGTCTGGTATGGTCGATTGATCCGTATAAAGCCGGTCGCGTTGATCGGCAGTCAAGCCATAACTGATCCCGGCATAGCAGGACAGCGTGCCGAGATAAATTGTCACGCCCGAGGCAATGAGCAGGATCAGCTGGCACAGCCGCGCGCCAAGCGGCAGAGGCCGCGCGCTCCGCGACGGCGTCCTGGTGCGGCTTGCTGTTTGCGATTGCTGCTGTGGCTGCTCGTTCAAAGACCTGCCTCAGTTATGGTAATATTCGCGGTAATGGCCGTAATAATAACCGATATCGCCGTAACCATATTTAACATGCGCTTCAAGATCGACCTGCGTCAGGATGGCCCCGGCGATGCGGTCGGTATAGTTGCGCAGCAGCTTGACCGCCTGCCCCGCCACGTCGCGCGGCGTCGCGCCCCAACGCGTCACGAACACCGCCGTATCGGCGATGCGTGCGATCATCGCCGCGTCGGAAACGGCGAGCACCGGCGGCGTATCGACGATGACCAGATCATAATGCTCCGCGCAGAAGCGCAAAAGCTTTTCCATCTGCTGTGAGCCGAGCAGATCCTGCGGGTTCGGCACCTTGCTGCCGGCGGGCAGATAATCGAGTCCTGAAGCCTTGTCGCGCTGCACGACCTCGCCGAAGGTGCGCTGGCCGCTGAGCAGATGCGAGATATCGCCCTTCTTCGGGTCGCCACCCAGCGCCTTACGCAAGCGCGGCCGCCGCAAATCGCCCTCGACGACAATGATCTTGTTGCCGGTCAACGCGAGCGAACGCGCGAGTGCCATTGAAACCGTGGATTTGCCTTCGCTCGGCAGCGCCGAAGTGAACATCACGATCTTGGGCGGCTGGTCGACATTCGAGAAGTGGATGCCGGTGCGGATGGTCCGGAGCGACTCGCTGAAGGAGGAGAGCGGCTTTTCGAGGATATAATCCTCCGGCGTCTTTTCCGTCACGCCCTTGAGCGCGGGCACCATGCCGAGCGCGGTCAGGTTCAGCGTCTCCTCGATCTGCGGCATGCCGCGGAAGCCGCGATCGAAATATTCGATCATGAAGGCCGCTGTGACGCCGATGCCGAGGCCGCCGAGAATACCGATCAGCAAAAACACCAGCTTGTTCGGGAACGAGGTCTGCAGCGGCAGCTCGGCGCGCGCGATGATGCGCGAATCCGCCTCCTGCATATTCTGCTGCTCGTTGACCTGCTTGAAGCGGCCGAGGAAGGTTTCATAAAGCGTGCGGTTGGCATCCGCCTCGCGCTGCAGCTGCTTAAGCGTGACCTCGGCTTCGCTGCCTTTTCCGGCCTGATCCTGCAACCGCGACAGCTCTGCTTCCAGACTCTTTTCCTTGGCGCGCGCGATATCGACCTCGTTCTCAAGGCCGCTGACGATCTTCGAAACCTCTTCGCTGATCTTGCCTTGCAGCGTGCGCATTTCCTCTTTCTTGTTGATGATGAGCGGATGGCGCTCGCCATAACGGTTGGTCATTTCCGCCAACGCGCGGCGCACTTCCGACTCCTGCTCGCGCAGCCGCTGGATAAGCTGCGACGAGAGTACATCCCCCGACGCTTCGACGCTGCCGCGCGATTTCGCCATGCCCTGCGCCCCGCGCAGCCGCGCTTCAGCCTGTGCCCGCAAGGCCCGCGCCTCGATGAGCTGGGTATTGACCTGCGAGGCCTGCTGCGTCGTGATCGTGCTGCCGCTGAACTCGGTCAGGTTATTCTTCTTCTTATATTCGGCCACCGCGTTTTCAGAAGCCTGCACCTGCTCGCGCAGCCCCGCGAGACGTTCGCTGAGCCATTTGTTGGCGCGTTCCGTCGCCTCGAATTTCGTCTCGAGCTGATCGACCAGATACAGATCGGCAAAGCTGTTGGCGATGAGCGCCGCCTGTTGCGGCGTATTGCCCTTGAAGCCGATCTTGATGGCATAGGAACGGCCGTCATTGCTGACCGCGAGGCGGCTTGAGACTTCATCGATGACAGCGATGCGGGCGGCATCGCTGTTCTTGTCCGGCTTGGCCGGCTGCGGTTTGGCCGCCTGCAGCCAGGTCGCGGGGTTGAAGGCGCTGGCATTGAGGCTATGATTGTAATTGGGGTCATTCATCAGATCGAGCTTATCGACGACGCGGCCGATCATGGTGCGCGAATTGATGATTTCCATTTCGCTGCGGATCGTGCCGGTATCCGCCGTCAGTCCCGACAGCACCTGCTCGACATTCGTCACCGTCGATTTGCGCGTGACCAGCATGACGGTCGCCTCGGCGTAATAACGCGGCGGCAAGGTGAAGGCGAGAAAGATCATAAAGACGGTAAAGGCAATCATGATGCCGGCGATGACATGCTTGCGCCGGTTGAAGAGCCGCACCAAAGCCGCGAATTCAAACCCTTCCGCCGATTTTCTGCTGTAGCGCGTGGTCGCGCGTGGGCCCGGATGAGGCGGAATGAGAGCGTTATTCGGTTCAGGAGTCGGGGACATTGGCATGACCTGAAAAAAACGGGGAATAAAGGAGCGGAGCCGCACCTGTTAGAATGCCCGCACAATATTAATGTCTGGTAATTAAAGCAAAAGGAATCGTTAACAAACGGGCAAAAAGCCCGCTCGTTACGCCGGGCAACCCGGCTTAGAAATAACGTTCCGGCACGCGCACGACATCGCCGGGATAAACCGGACCGGTTTCGTCGATATGATATTCCGTCTTGGCCGGATCATTCGCCCGCACCACGGTCACGCCGTCTTTATCGGCGCGATAGGTATAGCCACCGGCCACGGCCACCGCGTTCACCACCGTCATGCCATTGGCATAGGGATAGTTACCCGGCTTCAGCACTTCGCCCAGAATAAAGAACGGGCGATAATTCATCACATCGATATTGACCTTGGGGTCGCGCAGATAGCCGCCATTGAGCTTGTCGACGATGCTGTTGGCAGCCTGGGACACAGTCAGTTTCGCGACAGGAATTTCGCCGATCAGCGGCATATTGATCTTGCCGACGCTATCGACGTCAAACTCACCGGACAGTTCCTGCTCACCAAACACCGTGACACGCAGCCGGTCACCCGGGCCTAACGTATAGGCTTGGCTCGGCGCGCCCGCCGAAGCGGCCGTCAGCGAAGATTGCGGCTCACGCGGGCGCGTCGTTTGCGTACAGGCAGCGGTGCTGAGCGCCAGCACACCCGACAACAGCACAGCAACATAGCGCATACGGTTGGTCATTCGAGCCTCTTGTGGTTGCGGGATCAAATCAGAGCGAAGTCGTGCGGGGAATGATAGTGGCTGGCACAATATTATCAACCCCCCGCGCATAAAAAAACAGGCGCCGCAAGGGCGCCTGTTTCAAGAAGCGTAGCTGTGTCGTCCTTACATCTGCGCGCCGAAACGGAGCTGGATGGTATGGCGGCCATAATTATTGGCACCCGTCGACGAGATCAGATCGCGGAAGTCATATTGCAGGTCGGAGTAGAAGTTGCGGTTGAAGAAATACCGCACACCCGTACCGGCCGTGTAATTATGATCCTGACGTTCCGGCGCACCGTTGAAGTCATAACGGGTGTAACCACCCTTGGCTTCGAGCAGGATATTGCGCTGCAACTCATGCTGCACCGTGACCGAACCGCCGGTGCTGATGAAGCTGCGATAACCGGTTGTCGTCGTATCTTCAAGCGAACGGTCGAATTCGCCGATGACCGAAGTCAGACCCGTGACGTTCCACAGGAAGTTGCCGCCGAACTTGAAATCACCGGTGGAGTTCGGGCTGCCGTCGCCATTCCAATTGGTGAAATCCTGCAGCATATGACCGGCATAGACTTCACCGGTGACGGTGCCGCCGCCAAATTCATAACCGGTACCGACCACCACGTCATAACCCTGCGAAGCGTGCAACGCATTGTCGTCAAAGTCGCGCCAGTTGTAACCGCCGCGCACGAAAGGCCGCCAGTAGCGCATCACTTCATAGCCCAATTCGGTCGTGACCTGATGCACATTCTTGTTGCGGAAGTTGAGGTTGGTTTCGCCCAGCCCCGTCTGCACCGGATCATAGTCGAAACGGCGGAACGAATATTGCGACCGGATGTCAACCCGGCCCTGCTTGCGCAGGAAGCCGCCGAAGAAACGGTAGTAGTTGAACGTAGTCGGCTCGATCGCGGAAGCCAGGCTGTCCGTCGCGCCGCGCTCTTCGCTGAGGCGCTGATAGTCGGCGCCGTAATCGATATAAGTGCGGTTCGCGAGATCGAAACGGCCCGTCATATTCAAGATGCCGTTATGATAGCTTTCGCGCGGATGGAAGGTATAGAAACCGAAATCGCCCTGCGCCCCGAAGGTCAGCGAATGGCGATTCCAGTTCGAGAGCAGTTGCACACCCGGTTGCAGCACCCAGACATAATCCGACTTGCCGTCGCTACGTTGCGAATAAATATTGCTGTCATACACCGGCCCGACTGTGATCGAGGGGAACAGCTGGAAGGAACCGACATCGATCGGGGTCGGATCGAATTCCGGGCGCGGACGCTGCGCGATCGACTGGCCA
The DNA here is from genome assembly GCA_039808825.1 of Bdellovibrionales bacterium. Lineage (GTDB taxonomy): Bacteria > Pseudomonadota > Alphaproteobacteria > UBA9219 > RFNS01 > JAGOHT01. The sequence goes on from JBDHTV010000008.1 coordinate 12,676, forward strand.
GCAATAGCGCCGCCGGCACTGACAGTCTGGTTGCGCAGATCGATCGAGCCGTCAGGCTTGACGCGGCCGGTGAAGAAACCCTCCTGGCCATAATTCGCCGCTGCAGGTTCAGAGAAACCCACGAAGAACGCCGCGGCGCTCACCGCCAGCAGCAACCCACGACGCAAACCGATCTTTGTCATTTTTTCCCCACTTGCGGATTATTGATAGAAGGATTTCAGAAACCGAGAAAGAAACCAGGCAGGCACGAAACAGGTAGGCAATCACTTCATAATCATCAAACTGTAGCAGGAGCGGCCTCATAGGCCGCTCCTGTATAACAGTTACTTCTGCTCAACACTGACGGTCGGCTGCTGATTGTTGTTCGCCCGGAAATTGACGGGGTTACGTGCAAAGTTCGGCAGCTGCGGCAGATCGCCGGTCGCATTTTCGTCCTGCGCCAGCTCGACGATTTGCGCCGAATCGGCCAGCACTTCGGAGTAAAGGGTCGGATCGGCAGCGACCAGGCTCGGCTGACCGGCGCAATCAAGCGCGCTCGACATCACCTTGCCGGCATCGTTCTTGTCGCCGCCCTTGGTGATCGCCTTGTTCGCGTTCGCCATCAGGCTCTTGATGTCATTGACCAGCCCCTGCACTTCGCCCGAGCTCAGATCGGTCGAGCAGCAATTGCCAGCCTTTTCAAGCAGGATCGACGCCGCTTTCATGTCATCACCCTTGCTCACGGCATTGGTGAAATTCATCGTGCAGCTATCTTGCTGCGTTGCAGCAGCGTGCGCAACCGGAGCAAAACCCAGGGCCAGCGCAAAGGCCAAGCCGCTCAAAATCAAAGTCTTTTGTGCCATGATAAAATCCTTCTCGTGCGATGCCTTGCGGTCTCGTCGCTCATCGGCAAATTACCGCGTGGCGCTGTTATACACAAAGCCTTAACTGTCTGGAAAGGCTAATTTATAGTAAATAGTTGCAGAATGGGCACGCCACGGTGCCGTAAAGACTCACGCGCCATGCGCGACAGCCGATTAATACCAAAAATCAGCAGGTTAAAACTTATCCACAAGACTGAAGCTGCTGTGGATAAAAATAAGGCGGGGTCTATGCCCCGCCCGATATGTTCACCCGCACCCGCTTTTTTTCGTTCTTGCCCAAGCCCTTTAATTATAATTGGTAAATTATTAGTAACTAGAGCCATCGCAGCTCGACATTTTGTCAATCCAGTACTGGCTGGCGAAGGCATGCTGGCCATGTTCCTCCAACCATTTGTTCTGGATGGTATAGGCCTCATATTCCTTGGCGGCGGCGCAGGGATACTGACGCTTCGAGAACAGCTGGGCATGATGGACCAGCTCATGCACCAGCAGGCTGATCTGCACCGGGTCCTGCTCTTCCCAGCTATGGTTATTAAGGATCACCATGCCCGGAATATACATGGCGCGCGCATCGGCATAATGAACACCCTTCATCTTCATCACGAGCTGGAACTTCTGCTCGCTCGCCAGAACGACCGGCTGCGACGGCGCCTGATAGCCCGTTTCCTTGGCCACCCAGCCGAGCAGCTCGCCGACCAGATCCTTGTTGATTTTGGTGCCGTCCGGCACTTCCGCGCGCGCCGCGCCACCCATCAGGGTCAGAACCATCAACGCGCCGACTAAAATCTTTTTGCTGATCATATCCGCCCCGCCAATATTGCATCTTCGTAATAATCCAAGCCTAGCGGGGCGTGCTTAACTGGCGTTTAATCTTGCCTAACATTTGATCTTTTCAAGTTTGGAGCAAAATTACCGCAAATGCCGTCTATTGCCGGTGGACGCTCGCTTTGCTGCCCGCTAGAGTCCGGCAACAATTTTCAAGGAGCGAATCATGGCAGGCAGCGTGAACAAGGTCATTCTGGTCGGGAATCTGGGCCGCGACCCCGAAGTGCGGACATTCCAGAACGGTGGCAAGGTCTGCAACTTCTCCATCGCCACCTCGGAGAGCTGGAAGGACCGCCAGACCGGCGAACGCAAGGAAAATACCCAGTGGCATAATGTCGTGATCAAGAACGAAAATTTGATCACCATCGCCGAGCGCTATTTGAAGAAGGGTTCGAAGGTCTATATCGAGGGCCGGATCGAAACCCGCAAATACACCGACAAGGACGGCGCCGAGAAATATACGACCGAGATCGTGCTGCCGCCGTTCCGCGGCGAACTCACGATGCTCGACGGCGCGGGCGGCCGCGACAGCGGCGCCCTGCCCGCCAATGATTATGATGGTGGTAGCATCAGCGCGCCGAAGGCCGCGAGCCGTGGCGGCGCTATGCCGGAACTGGACGACGAAGTGCCGTTCTGAACTGCGGTGATGACCGATCAATTAACAACGGCGCAGGGCTGACCTGCGCCGTTGCTGTTTGCAGCAAAACGCCCGGCGCCTAAAAGGAAGGAAAAACTAAGCGGTCTTACGCAGCGTCTTGAAGAAGGCGCTGACCCGGTGGCGCAGCTGCTCGCGCATCACCACGCCCTGATCGGTGACCCAGTTGAGCTGAATCACGCGGCGCTGGCCCTCGAACGCTTCATGCCCATGCCAGGCGTTCGGCTGATTCTTGAAGACCAGCAACGTGCCCTGCTCCGGCGGCACTTCAGCGAAGGAATCGTTGAGGTTGGTGTTGGAGCGCAGCAGCCGCAAACGGCCGCCCGGCTTTTCCCAGCGCCCGTTCATGTATAGCAGCACCGTGACGAGCTTGGTCTTGCTGTCGGTGTGGATCTGCCCATCCGTCGGGCGGCAATAGCCGCGCACGGTCACCATGGTCGGATGCGCCGCCAAATCCATGCCGAGCTTTTCACCGATGATCTTTGTCATCTCCGAACCGCGGATTTCCTGCATCAGCAGCGCAAATTGCGCGCCATAACGCAGCGTCGGCAGCGGGAAGCTGCCCGGCTTGTCGATGGCGGGATAATCAGCTTCGATCGCCGCCATCGCCTCCGGCTTCACGAAACGCGGCACGACGAAGTGCGGATAAGGTTCCTGGGAAACCGAGGCGGCGCGCAAAGCGTCAAAATCGAGCATCATCTCAAACCCATCCTTTTTCTTGCATCAGTGCATGCACGCGCGCCGTCACCAGCTCCATATCATTCAGCGGTGCATAGGACCATGTTTCAAGCTTACCATTGAACGGTCGGGTCACGCCATCATCCTGCAATGCCTGATGGAAGCGGTTGAATTTCGCCGAGCCGCCGGGCAGCTGGATGACATGCACGGGCTTGCCGGTCGTCGCCGCTTCCGAGACCATATTGACCGAGTCGCAGGTGACGAGAATGCTGTCGGCCAGCGCCAGCATGGCGTAATAGGGGTTCGGCCCGGTGCCGTCCCAGACATAATGTGGCACGTCATGCAGCGCCGCCTGCAAAATCACGAGATTCGCCTCGCCGGTGCGCCGCGACGGCGTGACGAGCAGGCTTGCCTTGTTGTCGCGTGCGACATTGGCGAGCTGCACCGAAAGCGGGATCATCTCGCGCTCACCGAACTGATAGACGGCATTGCTGCCGCCGATCAAAACCGCGACCCACGGGCGCGGCAGATGCGCGAATTGCGCCTTGAATTTCTCAGCCTCGGCCTGCAGCAGCGCAGGCGACAGCCGATGCAGCCCGCCGCGCGTCGTCATCACGCGAGGCCCGCGCACATCGTCATGGCGCGGCACGATGATCAGATCGAACCGTTCCGGGTCGAGCACCGGATCCTGGATATGGATGCAGAGCGTATGCCGCCCGCTGGCATTGCGCACCCGCAGCGCCGCCGGAACGCTGAGGCGGCCGGTAGTAATGAGAATATCAGGCCAGGGCGGCTCGATCGCGTCGCCCTTGCGGCTGAAGGCATAGCGCTTGCCGAGCCGCAGATAGGGTGTCAACTGCTTCCACGGCGTGCGCAATTTGATGCGTTTGACAACCGGGGTCAGCCCCAACGCTTCTGCCAGGCCAACACATTGATTTTCCATGCCGATCTTGCCATCCGTCACCACCCAGCAAGAAAGTTGCTTCGCGCCAGCCGATGGCGTAATTGTGTTGTGCAAGTTCTGTGTCATTCCCTCAGTATTAGAGATGGTTATGAAGCGCGTCAAACTCGACCGGATTGATATGCGGATTTTACAAAGTTTGCAGCAGGACGGCCGGATGACGAATGTCGAGCTCGCGAAAAAGGCCGGGATCTCAGCGCCGCCCTGCCTGCGCCGCGTCAAGGCGCTGGAAGACGCGGGTTTCATTAAATCCTATCATGCCAACCTCGCCGCCGATCTGCTCGGTTATGGGGTTACCATTTTCACCCAGGTCAATCTCAACAGCCATCATGAGGGCGATCTCAACGCCTTCGGCCAGTTGGTGCAAACCTGGCCGATGGTGCGCGAGTGCTATCTCGTGACGGGTGAAAGCTCCGCTTTCATGAAGGTGGTGGCGGAAAGCTGGGAGAGCTACCAGAAATTCCTGACGACCACAGTCATGGCCGCGCCGCGTGTGACGCAGACCAAATCGACGCTGATCATCAAGACGCTCAAGAACGATCCGGGCATTCCGCTCAATGAAAGCCCGGTCAAAGGTAAGCCGCTCAAGCGCGAAGCCTAATCGGAAGTTTTGACACGCTGGCGAGCCTTAGATCTGACGGCGCTACGCGCCTTTGGCGCGAAGCCTAAAGCGTTTTAGGTCGGCGCGCCGCCGCCCGGCAATTTCTTGGCGACCTTGTCCAGGCTCTTTGCCTGACGACGTTGCGCGGTTTGAGCGACGCGGGCAGGATTCCGCGCTGCGGCGGTGCCCTTGCGCATCGCCTTGTCCTTATAAAGCCGAGCGTCGGCACGCGCATATAGGAACGAGAAATAGCTCTCGGCCGTCGCGCCGCCCGCTTGCTTTTCGGCGTTCTTCGCGAAACGCTGGAATACTTTGTCGGTGGCAGGCGTCGAAAAAGTCGCGAAGCCCATGCTCATCTCCACCGGCATGGTCACGGTCTGGCCGCTCTTGGGGTCGGTGAAGGTGAACGGCTTTTCGTGCTTGATGCGGTCTTGCAGCAACTTGATGACCTTGCCCGCGTCGTCGCGCCGTACTTCCGGCAGCATCATGATGAATTCGTCGCCGCCAAGACGACCGGCGGTGTCGGTGGGCCGCAGCAGATGATGCTTGCCCGGCGGTTCGTTGGGTGCCGGCGGCCGCAAAATATCGCCGATATGTTTGATCAGCTTGTCGCCGACTTCATGGCCATAAGTGTCGTTGACCTTCTTGAAGCCATCGACATCGGTGATGATCAAAACATGCGAACGGTTGGGATGCCGGCTACTATCGGCGACGCGGCGCATGAAATCTTCCATGAAGCCGCGACGGTTCGGCATACCGGTGAGAATGTCGGAGCGCGCTTCCTTGCGGAATTGCTCGGCCCGACGGCTATGCGTCGCGCTGAGTTCGCCATTGAGGGCCGCCATTTTCGTCTGCGAGCCGAGTTCGACAAGCATCCGGTTCATGAGCTTCATGACGTCGGCCGGCACATCGCCGCGCCGGCCGACTTCATTGGCGGCGGCGCGAAATTCATCGAGGGTCGAAGGCTTCTTTTTCGGCATTCTCTGGCAACATCAAAAACATGGCTATGAGCACTGGCGCCCCTGCCCTCTTCTACCATGCCATAAGTGCTTGAAAAAAGATTTGATTTACTTTCGGCGGCTTGGTTAGCAAACGGTTATTTTCGCCGCGCTTTCTGGGCATAGAGCCGCAAATCGGCCGCGGCCAGCAGGGTCTCGCTCGGCACCGCGCCGTCAAAGACCGCCGCACCAAAACTGGCGCGCAGCGGCAACACGTGGCCGTGCCAGACCAGCGATTTGGTATGAAACGACTGGTCCAACCGGGTCAGACGGCTCAAGGCGCGTGTTTCGTCAATGCGCTTGAGGAGAATAGCAAATTCGTCGCCTCCGAGCCGGGCCACGATATCGCTGGGCCGGACATCCGCCGTCAGCGCTGCCGCCACCGCCTGCAGATAGGCATCCCCCGCCTGATGGCCATGCGTGTCGTTGATCTGCTTGAATCCGTTGAGGTCGGCAAGCACCAGCAGCCCGCGCGCCTCAGGGTCGCGCGCGGCCGAAGCCAATTCGCGCTTGAGCGCGACCATCAGTCCACGCCGGTTCAGCAACCCCGTCAATTCGTCGCTGAGCGCGAGATTCTCAAGCTGCGCAATGCGTTCCTGCTGCGCGGCAATCACCTTCTCCGCCGCCGCGAGCAATTGCTGCGCTTCACGCACCGAGCTGGGCCGTCCCTGCTGCCACAGGGCCGTTTCCTGCAGCGGCGCGGCAAACTGGTTCGCGATGCGTTGATCCTTGTAAGTCGGAACATTTTCAATCTGGGCGGTGCGGGTCAGCATATTGTATCTCTCCTGGCTATGCTGCTTTCCTTTCAGCAAGCGCCGGGCCAAAGACCGGCTCGTCAATCAACACATTGAATTTCCTGCGGCTTTATGCGACCATTTTCCTGAATAGCCCGCTATGCAGCAATACTGGCAACGGGTAACTGGCAAAAATTGCCGGGGGCTGGCGGCAAAATCGCTCCGGTTCCGCAACATTGCGCTACAGTCATGCTTTAGGTGTGTCATGCCCCCATTCCGCCCGATGTCTCGTTCCGCCTGCGCCGCTTCCGTTGCCCTGCTGGCCATGCTGGCGCCCGCCGCCGTCGCCGCTCCGAAATTCGCGCCGCATACCGCCGTCTATGATCTGCATCTTGATCAGAACCGGCCCAACAGCCAGGTGCTGCGCGCCGACGGCAAGCTGACCTTCACCTTCTCGGACGCCTGTGACGGCTGGACCACCGATCAGCACCTCGAACTCAAATTCCTTTATGCGCAGGGCCAGCAGGCGACGGTCACGGTCAAGACTTCGTCATGGGAAGCGAATGACGGCACGAGTTATACCTTCGCCTCGCGCACGCTCAATAACGGCCGCGAGACGGAATCATTCCGCGGCAAAGCGCGGCTTGACGGCAAGGAGGGCGGCAGCGCCACCTACACGCTGCCCAAGCCGAAGACGGTCAAGATCAAGCCGGGCACGATTTTCCCAAACCAGCACACCGCCATGATCATGCAGGCCGCGCTGGCCGGCAGCAAGGTGCCGAACCAGTATGTCTTCGACGGCACGGACGAGAAGGCGCAGAGCGATGTCAGCGTCTTTCTCGGCAAGCCGCAGCAGCTTGCCGAGGACAAGACTGTGCCCGAGAAGCTGCGCCAGAACCCCTTGTTGCAGGGCACCGCCTGGCCGACGCAGCTCGCCTTCTTCCCGCTGCCCGCTGCGGACAGCAAAAACGCCAAAGCCGATGACGACATGGATGAGAGCGGCACCCCCGACTACGAGTTAAAGCTTGATTTACTGCCCAATAGCGTGGCGCGCGGCATGCTGATCGACTATGGCAACTTTACCGTGCGCGGCACTATCAAGAGCCTGGAATCGCTGCCGGAATCGGGTTGCACCCGTCCCTGAACGCGCAGCGCCGCCATATCTAACCGAATCTTAACTGCGTTCGGCCATATTAGGTTTTCGTCACCCTTACTTGCAGACGATGATGGCCGAGATAGCAAACAATAACGAGGCGCCCGACTGCGCGCCCAGTCGGCGTGTGCTGATTGTCGAAGACAATGAGATGAACATCAAATTGTTTCGCGATCTGCTGCAGGCGCACGGCTATGAAACGCTGCAGACCAAGGAAGGGCTGGAGGCGTTGAAAATCGCGCGCGAACATAAGCCGGATCTGATTTTGATGGATATCCAGCTGCCCGAGGTTTCCGGGCTCGAAGTCACGCGCTGGCTCAAGCAGGACCCCGATCTCAGCCATATCCCCGTCATCGCCGTCACTGCCTTCGCGATGCGCGGCGACGAGGAAAAGATGCGCGCCGGCGGCTGCTCCGGCTATCTCTCCAAGCCGATTTCCGTCGAACGGCTGCTGAGCGCCGTCCGGCAATTTGTCCCGTAACGCTTGTATAAAATGCCCGCCGCCGAGGGGCTGGTCCAATGTCTGGTCGTATTCTTGTCGTCGATGACAACCCGCTCAACGTCAAGCTGCTCGCAGCACGTCTGACGCGCGAATATTACGCCGTGACCACGGCGAGCAACGGGCTGGAAGCGCTCAATCTCGCGCAGCAGGAACCGCCGGATATCATTCTGCTCGATGTCATGATGCCGGATATGGACGGCTACGAGACCTGCCGCCGTCTGCGCGGCGACCCGCGCACCCAGCATATCCCGGTCATCATGGTCACAGCCCTTTCGGACGCCGAAGACCGTATCAAGGGGCTGGAAGCGGGCGCACAGGATTTTCTGAGCAAGCCGATTCACGATGTCGCGCTCTTCGCGCGCGTGCGGTCGCTGCTGCGGCTCAAGATGGTGATGGACGAATGGCGGATGCGCCACAGCACCGGCAGCAGTTTCGGCATTACGACGGGCCAATATGACGAGGCGCTCGACGTCAACAAGCCGAACATCCTGCTCGTGACCGACGATCCGCTCGAGCACGACCAGATCAAGCAGGCGCTGCAGCCGCTGCATCCCAAGCTGCACCAGGTGACGCAGACCGAAGCCGCCAAGAACGCCGCGCGTTCCGCCGACTATGATCTCGTCATCTGTTCGCTGGCGCTGCAGCAGGATGACGGCCTGCGCATCTGCCCCGAACTGCGCGGCCAGGAACAGACGCGCCATGTGCCGATTCTGCTGATCGGCGACCAGACCGATTATGAACGCGTCGCGCGTGGGCTCGATCTCGGCGCCAATGATTATCTGCTCGAACCGCTCGACGCCACGGAACTGCTGGCGCGCGTTACCAACCAGGTGCGCTTCCGCCGCTCTTATGAGCGGCTCAAGCAGAGCTATGAGCAAAGCCTGTCGCTGGCCGTAACCGACCCGCTGACCGGCAGCTTCAACCGCCGCTATTTCGACAACCATCTGCCGCGCCTGATGGAGCGCGGCGTCTCGCTCAACAAGCCGCTCGCGCTGCTCGTCATCGACGCCGACCATTTCAAGCGCATCAACGACAGTTACGGCCACGCCGCGGGCGATGCCGTGCTGCAGGAGCTCGCGAACCGCCTGCTGCAAAATCTGCGCCCGTCCGACTTTGTCGCGCGCTATGGCGGCGAGGAATTCGTCGTCGTGCTGCCGGAAACCGACAACGCCACGGCGCAGGGTATCGCGACGCGCCTGCTCGAAACCGTGGGCGGTAAGCCGTTCAATATCGGCGCGGCAGGCGAAGCGCCGGTCACGGTCAGTATCGGCCTTGCCGGTATGCAGGCCAATGATACGCCCGCTACTTTGTTCCAGCGCGCCGATCAGGCCGCCTATGGCGCGAAACAAGCAGGGCGCAATCAGATCGTCGCAGCTTGATTATATAGCGCCCTCAACGGCGAGTAACATCTTCCCAAACTACATCGTAGATATCGCCATCACTCGAAAATATCTGGTCGAGCGCCGACACGAGCAGCCTGAGGGGTTCGGTGTAATCTATAGTCTTGAACAACTTGCGAAGCATTGGCGCAGCCGGATCCGTAAAACACAAAAACTGGTCATCGTCGCCACTCTGATGCCCACAGCAAACCGCCAACTTCTTGTCGCCGATCATCACCGGTAAATACCAGCCCCAATCCTCGGCGCTTGCCTCATTCGCTTTAACGCCATGTTCTGGCAGCCGCTGGGCAAGATATTCCGCGAGCCGCTTACCCCACAAACC
>JBDHTV010000009.1:0-19945 GCA_039808825.1 Bdellovibrionales bacterium
GATTGCCGGAGCCGACCGCGACACGCTGGTGGCGGGGATGCGCGAACATGGCCACCGAGCCGTGCATGCGCTGCCCAGCCCGGAAGCGTTGCCGGAGCTGATTCATGGCCTCGCGCAACCCGGCGATATCGTCCTCTGCCTCGGCGCGGGCAGCATCAGCAGCTGGGCGCAGGCGCTGCCGGAGCAGCTCGCGGCGCTCAACGAAGCGCAGCAGCGCGCGAAGGCTTAATCCCGTGACCGGCCTGTTCGAGCGTTTGCCGCCGGTGCGCGGCAAGCTGGAGCGCGATGCACCGCTCGCAGGGCAAACCTGGTTCCGTGTCGGCGGTCCGGCGGAAGTGCTGTTCCGTCCGGCGGATGCCGACGATCTTGCCGCTTTTCTCGCCGCGACGCCGGGCGATATTCCCCTCACCGTCATCAGCATTGCCTCTAACCTGCTGATCCGCGACGGCGGTATCGACGGCGTGGTCATCAAGCTCGGGCCGCAATTCGCGCGCATCGCCTGCAACGGCACGCAGATCGAAGCGGGCGCGGCGGCGCTCGATATGAATGTCGCCAAGGCGGCGCAACCGGCTGGCATCGGCGGTCTCGAATTCATGTCCGGCATTCCCGGCAGCGTCGGCGGCGGGCTGCGCATGAATGCCGGGGCTTATGGCGGCGAGTTCAAGGATGTGCTGGTGCATTGCACGGCGCTCGACCGGCAAGGTCAGCGGCATCAGGTCGCGGCGGCTGATTGCGGCTTCAGCTATCGCCATAGCGGCCTGCCAGACGATTGGATTTTCCTGAGCGCGCTGCTGCAGGGCCGGGCGGATGACCCTGCCGCCATTCTCGCCCGGATGCAGGAAATTCAGAACAAGCGCGGCAGCACCCAGCCGATCAAGGAAAAGACCGGCGGCTCGACCTTCGCCAACCCGCAGCCTGCTGACGTCGCGCATCTGCCGGAAGATCGACGCAAGGCCTGGCAACTGATCGACGGTGCGGGCTGCCGGGGCCTGCGCGTCGGCGGCGCGCAAATGTCGGAACAACATTGCAATTTCATGATTAACACCGGCACGGCGACCGCAACCGATCTTGAGAATCTCGGCGAGGAAGTGCGCCGTCGTGTGTTGGAAAAATATCAAGTCACGTTGCGCTGGGAAATTGTGCGGCTCGGCCAGCCTGCGGCTTAGATTTACGGCGACTGGATCACGCGCAAAAGCAGCGAGGCATATGGCGGGTCCTGCGGCGCCGGACGGTGCGCGCGATGCAGTGTGCCTTCCGGTCCGGCAGCAATCAGGACAACAGTTCCGTCAAGCGGCTGCACCGGCAGGCAACCATGTGCGGCCAGTTCCGCATCCTCCGGGTAGCGCCCGGTTATCGCTTTGCCTTGCCGGTTGGCGACGACCTTCGCCGACTTCGCCGTGCGCAGCAGATATTCGCGCCACGCCCCAGCTGCCGGATCATCATATTGGTCACGATGCCAGCCGCCGACTTTCTCCAGCCGATGCAAGCCGTTGTCATGGCTGATTGTGCCATGCTCATAACGAATATTGCTTTGCCGCGGCGCCCCAAACCAGCGTTCGTCGAATTGCGTAATGCCGCAGACAAGCCGCGCAGTCAGTGCCGCCAATGCCTGCAAATCCTGCGGCGCGCGCTCTGCGGTAAAGTGGCTTAGCGAGGCGCGCATATGGCTCAATGTCTGCGGGCCGTCGGCGGCAGCGCGGTGCGGCATGGTCGCGTCACGGAAGATCGAGTAATCGCCGGGATAGGCCGCGAGTTGCCGCACGGCCTGCATCGTCTCCGGCGCGAGCTTGCCGACAACGACGGGCAGCTTGTCGCGATAGCCGGCGAGATTGTTGCGATAGAGCGTGGCGAGCGGCGCCATGACATTATCAGGCGTGAAGCAGATGCCGCTATAGGTAACAGGACCGAAGCTTGAAGTTTGTGCCGTCAACCCGCTCATGATCGCTGCCTTATAAAACGCAGTTGACGGCGGCGAAGAAGGAAGGCCCACCCTGCTGCGGGCCGGGAATGGTCGAGGCATGCACGGTGCCGGTCGTGAGACCGCCATTCACGAGCAGAATCTGCCCGGCCTGCGGGCGCACCGCATGCTGGCGTTCCAGCTGCATGATCCGCGAATCTTCGATATAGCCGTCTTCCTTCGCCTTGATCCCCTGCGTCTCCCGGTTGGGCAAGGCCCAGAAAGGATTGGACGTGCGCACCAGATAGAGCCGCGAATAGGCGGCGTTGTCGTCGGACAGGCAGTCGCGATGCGGCTGCCCGGCAAAAGTATAGCGGCCCTTGCCATGATGGCCATATTCGTTGCGCGGAATAATCGTCTCGCGATGCAGCGTCATCGACGGCACCGTCGATTTGCCGAACCAGGCGGCATCCTGAGCGAAGATTTCGCTCGCCAGGCCGGCCCACAGGTTATGCAAATTGCGCGCCGCGATGTGATCGCGCAGTTCCGACGAAACGCGGTATTGCGGCGAGAGGTTCCTGCGCATGAGCCGCCTGCCGATTTCCTGCGCCACATCCGCGAAACCGGTCTTCTTGAAATTGAAATGGATGTTGATGTCCGGATCCTCGGCCACTCCGCCCAGCAGCTGCATCGCCTCAGGCCGCAACTGGCCGACGACGACCGGCAAATGCTTGATCGGCCAGTCCTGCTTGTGGCGCTGATAATCTTGCGTCACGGGCCGCATCACGGCATCGCCGGCGAAATCCACCATCTGCGGCGGCGCGGCAAAGGGCCGTCCGCCAACCGCCGTCAGCGACCGACCTGGAAGCAAGCGTTCAATTATACCGTCAAAGACCCGCATTCTGAATGACTTAAACCAAAATTTTGAAGCACTTTCTCGTGATGCCGCGCGGCATCCGTGGCGTCACTTTAATCCAATTCGCCGCAACTAAAGCATGGAATTCACCCGGCCCTGCCTCGCAGGTGTTGTCATGGAAAAAGCTATATGCCGCCAAGACTTTACCTTAAAATGCGCGAATCATTCCGCGAATCAATTTTCAGGGGATCGGGATTGGCTGATACGCCGAAAAAAGTAGCTGTTTTAATGGGGGGCTGGTCCGCCGAACGCGAGGTTTCGCTCGTTTCCGGCGCCGCGATCTGCAAGGCGCTCGAGGAGCGCGGCCATAAGGTCATGCCGATCGATGTCCAACGCGATCTGCCGGGTTTGCTGCAGGCGCTCACCATGAGCCCGTCCGGCAAGCCGGACATCATCTTCAACGCGCTGCATGGCCGCGGCGGCGAGGATGGCTGCATGCAGGGCGTGCTTGAGTATCTCGGCATCCCCTATACCCATTCGGGCGTGCTGGCCTCGGCGGTCGCGATGGACAAGCCGATGACCAAACAGGTCGTGACGTCGGTCGGCGTGCGCTGCGCCGAAGGCGTCGTCGTGTCGCGCCAGACTATTTTCAGCACCGGTTATCCGTTGCCGCCGCCCTTCGTGATCAAGCCGACGAACGAAGGTTCAAGCGTCGGCGTGCGCATCGTGCAAAGCGGCGACAATCTCGCGCATATCGAGGAAGACAGCTGGATCTATGGCGAGGAAGTGCTGGTCGAGCGCTATATTCCCGGCCGCGAGCTGACGGTCGGCTTGATGGGCGACAAGCAGTCGGTCAAGGCGATGGCGGTGACGGAGTTGCGCCCGCGCACCGAATTTTACGACTATCAGGCCAAATATACCGACGGCGTGACCGAACATCTGGTGCCCGCGCCGGTCTCGGAAGCGGTCAGCAAAGCCGCAATGCGGCAGGCGGAACTCGCTTATCGCGCGCTCGGTTGTCACGGCGTGGCGCGCGTCGATTTCCGCTATGACGACCGGCTGCCGGAGACGGAGGGACTCTATTTCCTGGAGCTCAACACCCAGCCGGGCTTTACGCCGCTCTCGCTCGTGCCGGAGCAGGCCCACTATCTCGGCCTAAGCTTTGCCGATATCGTGAGCTGGATTTTGGAGCACCCGGTATGTCCCGCGTGAAAAAAGCCAAGCTCTATAGCGGCAACGGCAGCAGCCGCGGCCGCGGCCTCAAGCCCTGGCAGCGGCCGGCGCTTATCGCGCTCGCGGCGAGTGCCGCCGCGGTGGGCATGATCGCGCTATGGGAGAGCGGCTGGATGCAACGGCAGGCGCAACGCGCCGGCAACGGCGCGCTCGCCGCCACCGCCAGCCTCGGCTTCAGCCTGCAATCCGTGACCATCGAAGGCCGCGAGCATACCGGCAAGGACGAATTGCTCACCGCGCTGCAGGTCGAACGCGGCATGCCCGTGCTGGCGCTGGACCGCCATGTGATGGCGAGCAAGCTGCAGCAATTGCCGTGGCTTGCGAGCGCGACGATCGAGCGCCAGCTGCCGGACACGCTGCTGGTCCGCATCACCGAGCGGCAGCCGCTCGCGCGCTGGCAATATCAGAACCAGCTGCGCGTGGTGGACCGCGAAGGCGCGCCGATCGCGGGCGCGAACGTCAAGGATTTTGCCGATCTGCCGCTCATCGTCGGCGCTGGCGCGGGCGAACGCGCCTATGAGCTGCTCGCGGCGCTCGCCGATTATCCCGCCATCCAGAAAGTCATGCGCGCCGCGATCTGCGTCGGCGAGCGGCGCTGGGATCTCCAGCTCGAACCGGGCGTCATGGTCCGCATGCCGGAAGGCAAGGAGAGCGAGGCGCTCAAAAAGCTCAGCACGCTGCTGACCGACCCGCAAATTTTGAGCCGTGAGGTGCAGGCGGTCGATCTGCGCCTGCCCGACCGCATGATTATCGAACGCCCGCCTTCCAGCATCCCGGCCACGACCAAGACGGCAAAGGGCGGGCTGAAACGGTGAGGATATAACATGACCTGGCTCGGCGGCGGCGAACGCGGCAAAAAGAAAGGCGAAATTCTCGCGGCGCTCGATATCGGCACCAGCAAGATCGTCTGCTTCATCGCGCGCCGCGAGGCGGACGAGCAGTTACGCATCATTGGCATCGGCCACCATCTTTCGACCGGCATGCGCGGCGGCATCATCACCGACATGGACGCGGTTGAGCACGCGATTCGCCATGCGCTTGAGGCGGCGGAAAGCATGGCCGAGCTGCGCATCGACAAGGTCGCAGTCAATATCTCGGGCAATCATATCGTATCGCGTACCTGTCAGCTTGAGCTGCCACTGCATGGCCGCGAAGTGACGGCGACCGATATCGACCGCATTCTGAGCCAGTCGCCCGATATCGCGCAGGAAGCGAGCGACACCTATCCGCTTGAGATCATCCACACCATTCCCGTTAGCTATAATATCGACCACCAGCGCGGCATCCGCGACCCGCGCGGCATGGTCGGCCACCAGCTCGGCGCACAGCTGCATGTCATCGCGGCGGGCTACGGCCCGGTGCGCACCATCGGCGCAGTGCTGGCGCGGCTTGAGCTTGAAGTTGAGCAGATGGCAGTCAGCGCCTATGCGAGCGGCCTCGCCTGCCTCGTCGAGGACGAGATGGATCTCGGCAGCGTCGTCGTCGATATGGGCGCGGGCACGACCACCTTCGCCGTCTTTTTCGACGGGCAATGCGTTTATACCGACGGGCTGCCGCTCGGCGGCGCGCATGTCACCAACGATATCGCGCGCGGCCTGACCACGTCACTCCAGAATGCCGAACGGCTCAAGACGTTGCATGGCCATGCCTTGCCGAGCGGCGCCGACGACCGCACCATGATCGAGGTGCCGCAGGTCGGCGAGGAAAGCCCGGAACTGGCGAACCGGCTGCCCAAATCGGCGCTCACCAATATCATCCGGCCCCGGCTCGAGGAGATTTTCGAACTCGTGCGCGGCAAGCTGCGCGAAAGCGGCTTCGACGAGGTGGCGGGACGCCGCATGATTCTGACCGGCGGCGCGAGCCAGCTGCCCGGCGTGCGCGAAATGGCGCAGCGTTTGATGGACAAGCAGGTGCGGCTCGGCCGCCCGGTGCGCATCGGCCGTCCGCTCGCCGCCTATCGCGCGCTCGAAGCCTATGCCAACGGCATGACCCCGACGAATCAGGGGCTCGCGGAGGCGGCCTCCGGGCCCGGCTTTGCGACCGTCGCGGGATTGCTTGCGATCGCGATGCAGCCATCCGTGACCGTGCCGAATCTCGCGGCGGAATATGGCGGCGGCAGCTTCATGGAACGGCTCAATCACTGGTTCAAACAAAATATCTAAGTCACTTTAATCCCGCATCCTTTTCTACCCTCGTGATTTTTCGGGTAAGAAACAGCCGATTTTTTCGCGCCGATTCAGCCCGCTAGCCCAAGCAAATCAAGCGACAAAGCTGTGGAAAATCAGCGATCAGACTTGCTCGAATCAGGCAAAAGGATTCTACTGACCGGACATATTTTCCTCGCTCGCTGCGGATCGTTACGGAGACACACTCATGATTAACCTGTCCATTGCTGAAACCGACAATATCCTGCGTCCGCGCATCACGGTCATGGGGGTCGGCGGCGCGGGCGGCAATGGGGTCAACAACATGATCCGCGCGCAGCTCGAAGGCTGCGACTTCGTCGCCGCCAATACCGACGCGCAGGCCCTGGCCAGCTCGCTCGCGCCGCGCAAGATCCAGCTCGGCATCAGCCAGACACGCGGCCTCGGCGCCGGTTCGAAGCCCGATGTCGGCCGCGCCGCTGCCGAAGAACAGATCAATGATATTCTCGCCTGCCTGGAGCAGACCGATATGGTCTTCGTCACGGCGGGCATGGGCGGCGGCACCGGCACGGGCGCAGCGCCCGTCATTGCGCGGCTGGCGCGCGAAGCGGGCATCCTGACCGTCGGCGTCGTGACCAAGCCGTTCGATTTCGAAGGCGGCCGCCGCCGCCTGCTCGCCGAGCAAGGCATCGCCGAGCTGCAGCAATATGTCGATACGCTCATCATCATCCCGAACCAGAACCTGTTCCGCATGGCGAATGAACGGACGACCTTCGCCGAAGCCTTCCGCATGGCCGACGAGGTGCTGCATTGTGGCGTGCGCGGCATTACCGACTTGATGGTGATGCCCGGCTTCATGAATCTCGATTTCGCCGACGTCAAGACGGTGATGGGCGAGATGGGCAAGGCGATGATGGGAACCGGCGAAGCCGACGGCGACAATCGCGCGCTGCGCGCCGCCGAAGCCGCAATCTCCAACCCGCTGCTCGAAGATACGTCGATGAAGGGCGCGAAGGGCGTGCTCATCAATATCACGGGCGGGCCGGACCTTACCTTGTTCGAGGTCGATCAGGCTGCGAACCGCATCCGCGAAGAGGTGGACCCCGAAGCACAGATCAAGGTCGGCTCGACCTTGAGCGAAAATCTCGAAGGCGTGATCCGCGTCTCGGTCATCGCGACGGGCATCGAAGCGCCGGTGCAAGCGGTGCAGTCGAACGCTGGTCAAGGCACGCAAAGCGCAGCCCCGGCGGCGGCCAGCCATAGCGGCTTTGGCCTGCGCGCAGCGGGCAACCCGAATGGGCTGCAATTCAGCCGTCCGGTCTTCAGCAACAGTCCAAACCAGTATGCGGGCAACCCGGCTGCAGCCCAACAGCAGGCTCCGGCGCCTGCCGCGCCGCAGCAGCCGATCAGCGCCGGCAACGAAGCCCCGCTGCAGCAGGTTGAAACGCCGATTGCCCAGCCGGTGACGGCCCATCCCAATCCGGGCCTGCGCGGTCAGCAGGTTGGCGGCCATTTCGTCGCGCCGCGTCCGGTCGAAACGCAGCGCTCGGCACAGCCGCAATTGCCGCAATGGCAACCGACGCCGCGTCAGCCCGTGGTGCAGCCGGAAGACAAGCAAAGCAACAAGCGCGCTGACTCGCTGTTCACGCGCATTACCGGCTTCGGGCTTGTCCGCCCGTCGTCTGAACAGGAAGCGCCGGGGCAACAGCCGGCGCCGGTACAGCAGCGGCTCAATATCGAACAGGCCGAACGTCCCAACGCGGTCAAGCCGGATGAGGAAGAGGATTTGCTCGAAATCCCGACCTTCCTGCGCCGCCAGACCAATCATTAATCGTCACGCAACGAACTACTCATGAACAGGGCGCTATCGCTGATAGCGCCCTGTTTTCATTGGCCCGATCTTCAAAAAACGCACAGGTTATCCACAGATTTATCCATAGAAATCAATACCGTAACCTTGTGTAACATTAAGTAACGCAGCTTGATTTTGCGGTTGCACAGAGCGCGGTTAAATCTAGTTGCATCACAGATTGATTCGTACGCGCCCCACTGTCCGGCGCCGGTTCCCAGGTTTCTCAAGGTGTTCAGCTTGTCCCATTCCTCGAATATCGCGCCCTTCCCCGCCCGCAGCCAGCAGCCCAAGCTGCCGCCCGTGGCGCTTGAACCGCAGCGCACCTTGTTCGGCAGCACGCAATGTACCGGCGTCGGCGTCCATTCCGGCGCGCCGGTCACGCTGCGTCTGCTGCCCGCGCCGGTCGATAGCGGCATCAAATTCATCCGCACCGACCTGCCGGAAGGCCAGAACATCGTGCCTGCGCAATGGGACAAGGTGGTCGATACGCGGCTTTGCACCATGATCGGCAACGAACACGGGGCGACGGTCGGTACGGTCGAGCATCTGATGGCCGCGCTGCGCGCCATGAATATCGACAACGCTGTCATCGAACTCAACGGCCCGGAAGTGCCGATCATGGACGGCAGCTCCGCGCCCTTCGTCCTGCTGATCGAAATGGCGGGCGTGCAGGAACAGGATGCGCCGCGTCAATGGATCGAGGTTCTGCAGCCGATCGAGGTCAGCCACGAAGGCAAAACCGCGCGTTTGCTGCCCGCCGCGCAGGCGAGCTTCGCCGTCGCCATCAAGTTCGACAGCCGCGTGATCGCGGAGCAGAATTACGATTTCACCGTGACGGCCGATGGCTTCAAGGGCGAGATCAGCCGCGCGCGCACCTTCGGCTTCCTCGCGGAAGTCGAGCAGTTGCGCAAGCTGGGGCTGGCGCGCGGCGGTTCGCTGCATAACGCCATCGTCATCAGCGACGACAAGGTGCTCAACGAAGGCGGGTTGCGCTACAGCGACGAATTCGCGCGGCACAAGCTGCTCGACGCCATCGGCGACCTCAGCCTCGCGGGCGCGCCGATTCGCGGTGCGTTCGACGGCTACTGCACCGGTCATGCGCTCAACAACAAGCTGCTCCACGCGCTGTTCGCCAACCCGCAGGCCTGGCGCATGGTGACGGTGCCGGACCCGCTGGCGCTCGCCGATCTCGCGGCGGAATAAGCAAACAAGGCTTAACCATCCGGGAAATTATGCTATAGCTGGAGCACGCTTTTTATAAAGGGTGCAATGATATGGCATGGTTGAAACAGGCGCTGCGCGGCACGGCTCTACTCGCCGTCAGCTTCATCGCGCTTTCGGGCTGCAGCAGCGACGAGAGCAAAGGGCCCCTGCCCGACAAGCCGGTCGAAGAGCTTTACAGCGACGGCAACAAGGCTTTCGCCGACGGCGATTTCAAGGCTTCGGCCAAAAGCTTCGAGGAAGTTGAACGGCAATATCCCTATTCGCAATGGGCGACCAAGGCGCAGCTAATGGCGGCCTATGCCCAATATCAGGGTCGCGATTACGATTCCGCCATCGCCACGCTCGACCGATTCATCCAGCTGCATCCGGGCAACGCGGAAGTAGCCTATGCTTTCTATCTGCGCGCCATCTGCTTCTATGAGCGCATCACCGACATCACCCGCGACCAGAGCATCACGCACGAGGCCGAGAAGGCACTGCAGGATGTCGTGAGCCGCTTCCCCGAAACGGCTTATGCGCGCGACGCGGAAGCCAAAATCTCGCTGGTGCAGGATCAACTGGCGGGCGCGGAGATGGAAGTGGGCCGCTATTATCTCAAGCGCCGGATCTTCAACGCCGCGCTGCCGCGCTTCCAGAACGTCGTGGCGCAATATCAGACCACGAGCCAGGTGCCGGAAGCACTGCATCGCATGGTCGAATGCTACCTCGCGCTCGGCATCAAGCCGGAAGCGCAGGCAGCGGCGGCGGTGCTCGGCCACAACTTCCCGGGCAGCGACTGGTACCAGAAGAGCTATGATTTGCTCGGCGGCGAAAATCTCGCGCCGAAGGCCGACTCCGCAAGCTGGATCGGCAAGATGTGGCATTCCGTGTTCTGACCATGCTGACCCGGCTGGCCATCAACGATATCGTGTTGATTGACCGGCTGGTGCTGGATTTCGGCACCGGCGCGGCGACGCCGGGCGGGCTCCCAGGCGGGCTGATTGTGTTTACGGGCGAGACCGGCGCGGGCAAATCCATTTTGCTCGACTCGCTCGGACTCGCGCTCGGCGCGCGCAGCGAAGCCGGGCTGGTAAGGCAGGGCGCGAACGAAGCCAGCGTCACGGCGGAGTTCGCCTTGCCTGCGGGCCATGCCGCGCATGCGCTGATCCAGACAAGCGGCCTTGCGGCCGAAGACAGCCTGCTGTTGCGGCGCGCATTGAGCAAAGAAGGCAAGAGCCGGGCCAGCATCAACGACCAGCCGGCCAGCATCGGCCTGCTGCGCCAATGCGGGCAATTGCTCGTCGAGGTGCACGGCCAATTCGAGAGCTACGGGCTGCTCGACCCGGCGACGCATCGCAGCCTGCTCGACGCGTTCGGCGGCAGTCAGCCGCTGGCGCAGCAAGTGCGCGAAACCCATGCCGCCTGGCAAACGGCGCAGCAGACCGAAGCAACGGCCAAGGCGGCATTGGCGCAAGCCAAGGTGGATGAAGAATATCTGCGTGCGGCGCTCAGGGAGCTGGATGATCTCGACCCGCAGCCGGGTGAAGCCGACACGCTTGCGCAGCAACGCACCTTGCTGCAGCAGCGCGAGAAGATTCTCGCCGGGCTTGGCCAGGCGCAGGATTTGCTCGCCGGTTCGCGCGGCGCGACGCGGCTCGTGAACGAAGCGGCCCATGCCGTGGCGCGCATAACGCCGATGACCGCGCCGATTGAACAATTGCTCGCGACGCTCGACCGGCTGGCCAGCGAGCTGGCGGACGCTGAAAGCAGCATCGACACGCTCGCCCATGATGACGCGCTCGACCCGTCGCAGCTCAACGGCACGGAAGAGCGGCTCTTCGCGCTGCGCGCTGCCGCCCGCAAGCACCAGACGATGGTCGATGAACTCCCCGCGACGCGCGCCGCGCTGGCCGCGAAGCTGCAGGCGCTGGAACAGCAGGATGACCAGCTTGGCAAGCTTGCTAAGGCGACGCAGGCGGCGCGGCAGGCCTTTGCGCAAGCCTGTGCGGCGCTGACCACGGCGCGCCAGCAAGCGGCTACCGCGCTCGCCGCGGCGGTGAACGGCGAGCTCCCCGCGCTCAAGCTCGGACAGGCACGGCTGCAGGTCCAGCTCGCGCCCCTGCCCGAAGCGGAATGGGGCGCACTTGGCGCCGAGAAGATCAGCTTCCTCGGCCAGACCAACCCAGGCACACCGCCGGGGCCATTGCAGAAAATCGCTTCCGGCGGCGAGCTTGCGCGCTTCATGCTCGCGGTCAAGGTTGCGCTCGCGGCAGCCGACCCGGTGCCGACTTTGGTGTTCGACGAGGTCGATGCCGGCATCGGCGGCGCGACGGCGGCGGCGGTCGGCGAAAGGCTGGCGCGGCTCGCGCGCGATGTGCAGGTCATGGTGGTCACGCATAGCCCACAAGTCGCGGCGCGCGCGACCCAGCATTGGCGCGTCGCTAAAAGCAGCAAAGCGGGCGTGACCACGACGCAGATTACGCTGCTCGACGATACGGCGCGCACCGAGGAGATTGCCCGTATGTTGTCCGGCAGCGCCGTGACGACGGCGGCGCGTGCAGCCGCCGCCGACCTGATCGCCGAAAGTCAGGCCGCAGCCGTGGCAGCAGCCAAACCGAAGCGCAAGCGGGCCTCATGAGCAAAAGCAAAGCCCACGAGCCGGCCACCAAAAACTGGTTGCCGTTGGAAGCGAAGGCCGAGCTGGCGCGGCTGGCGCAGGAAATCCGTAAGCATGATGCGCTGTATCACGGAGAGGACAAACCCGCCATCAGCGATGCCGAGTATGACTCCTTGCGCGGTGCTTATCGCGACTTGCGAGCGCAATTTCCCGAGCTGGCCCCTGTGGACGACCCGGAAAAGCAAGTCGGCTACGCGCCGCAGGCTGGTTTTAGCAAGGTAGGGCATCAGGTGCCGATGCTCTCGCTCGGCAATGCTTTCTCGCCCGACGATGTCACGGATTTTGTCGCGCGCATCCATCGTTATCTCGGCTGGAAGACCGACGGCAAGGAAGCGGCGGCGCTGCGTTTCGTCGCGGAGCCGAAGATCGACGGCCTATCCTGCAGCCTGCGTTATGAGCAAGGCAAGCTCACTGTCGCGGCGACGCGCGGTGATGGCGTGACCGGCGAGAACATCACGGCCAATGTCCGCACCATCGCAACCGTACCGCAGCAGCTGCATGGCAATTACCCGGATATGGTCGAAGTACGCGGCGAGGTTTATATGGCGCGCGCCGATTTTCTCGCCCTTAACCAGGCGCGGCAGGCCGCGCAGGAAGAACCGTTTGCCAATCCGCGCAATGCCGCTGCGGGGAGCCTGCGGCAGCTCGATGCAACGATTACGGCGCAGCGCAAATTACGTTTCTTCGCTTATGCTCTTGGCGCGGCGAGCGCGCCGGTGGCTGCAACGCAAACGGCACTACGCCAACAGCTTAAAAGCTGGGGCTTTACGCTCAATGAACCGGCGGCAGCCTGCGCCACCACGGCAGAACTGCTCGCTTATTTCGCGCGCATCGGCGGCGAACGCTCCGCCCTGCCCTTCGATATCGACGGCGTCGTTTATAAGGTCGATGATTGCGCGTTGCAGGAGCGGCTCGGCTTCGTGAGTCGCGCGCCACGCTGGGCGATTGCCCATAAATTCGCTGCCGAGCAGGCGCAGACGCGGCTCAAGGCCATCACCATTCAAGTCGGGCGCACCGGCGTGCTGACACCCGTGGCGGAGCTGGAGCCAGTCAATGTCGGCGGCGTGATGGTAAGCCGCGCCACATTGCATAATGCCGACGAGATCGTGCGCAAGGATATCCGCGTCGGCGATAGCGTCACGGTGCAGCGCGCGGGCGATGTCATTCCGCAGATCGTCAGCAGCGACGCCGGTAAACGCGCAGCAGACAGCGCGCCGTTCACTTTTCCCACGCAGTGTCCGGTTTGTCATTCGCATGTCGTGGAGCAGGAAGACTACGCCGCGCGGCGTTGCAGCGGTGGGTTGTTCTGCCCGGCGCAACAGCAGGAAAAACTGCGCCATTTCGTCAGCCGCGACGCCTTCAATATCGAAGGCTTGGGCGAACAGCGCATCGAGGAGTTTATTCAGCTCGGCTGGCTGCATAGCCCCGCCGATATTTTCCGTCTCGGCCAGCATAAGGACGCGCTATTGCAGCGCGAGGGCTGGAAAGAGAAATCGGTCAGCAATCTGCTCGCGGCGATCGAGGCACGGCGCACGATCCCGCTTGCCAAACTCATTTACGCGCTCGGGATTCCGCAGGTCGGGGAAGTGACGGCCAAACAGCTCGCCATGCATTATCGCAACTATCCGCACTGGTACGACGCGATGCGACGCGTCGCGGCAAACGACGAAACGGCGCGTACCGAACTCGATGACCTGCCGAACATCGATCAAGCGCTCATCGCCAGCGTCAGCGATTTCTTCGCCGAAGCGCATAACCGCGCCGTGATCGAAGAGCTGGCACAATTGCTGCGGATTGAAGAACAGGCCGCGCCGGTCGCCAGCGATCATCCGCTTGCGGGCAAGACCATCGTTTTCACCGGCACGCTGCAAAGCATGGGCCGCAACGAGGCGAAAGCGAAAGCGGAAAGC
Source organism: Bdellovibrionales bacterium (assembly GCA_039808825.1). Classification (GTDB taxonomy): domain Bacteria; phylum Pseudomonadota; class Alphaproteobacteria; order UBA9219; family RFNS01; genus JAGOHT01. The sequence continues at coordinate 13,773 of JBDHTV010000009.1, forward strand.
CTCGGCGCCAAGATCGGCAGCGGCATCTCGAAGAATACCGACTATCTCGTCATGGGCGAGGATGCCGGCAGCAAGGCTGACAAGGCCAAAGCGCTCGGCATCACCATTCTAAGCGAAGCGGAATGGATCAAGTTGACGGAGTAGGCAGCGGCGCGGTAGCGGCGATGAGCCAGCTATGTGCCGCCGCGTCGAGTTGTTCGCTAAGCGTGGCGCGCACGCGGGCATGATAGGTATCGATCCAGTCGCGTTCCGGCTTGGTCAGCAAATCCGGCGCCAGCAGCGCACGGTCGAGCGGCGCCAGCGTCAGCACTTCAAAACCCAGCATCGGGATATTGCCGCCTTCCGGCACCGTCGGCTCCGTCACCAACATCAGATTTTCAAAGCGGATGCCATAGTGCTCCGGCAGGTAATAGCCGGGCTCATTCGATAGAATCATGCCCGGCTGCAACGCGGTGCGGGAGCGGCGCGCGATGCCTTGCGGCCCTTCATGCACGCTCAGATAACTGCCGACGCCGTGGCCGGTGCCGTGCCCGTAATCGAGCCCCGCCGCCCACAGGAACTGCCGCGCCAGCACGTCGAGATCGGCGCCGGTCATGCCGACGGGAAAACGGATGCCGGCGAGCGCGATATGCCCTTTGACCACCAGCGTATAATGCGCGCACATGGCAGCAGTCGGCGTGCCGATCGCGACCGTACGCGTCACATCAGTGGTGCCATCGCGATATTGCCCGCCGCTATCGAGCAGGAACAGCTCGCCCGCCTGCAAGGTGCGGTTGGTCTCGGGCGTGGCGCGATAATGGACAATCGCGCCGTGCGGGCCGCTGCCCGCGATAGTATCGAAGCTCGGGCCGCAATAGAGATTTTGCCGGGTGCGCGCCTGTTCCAGCTGCGTTTCCGCCTGCTGTTCCGTCACCGTACCCGGCGGCTGCAGCGCGAGCCAGGCGAAGAATTGCGCGAGCGCCGCGCCGTCGCGGCGATGCGCGGTACGGGCACCCTCGCGTTCCGTCATGTTCTTGCAGGCGCGTGGCAGGCCGCAGGGATCGTCTGCCTTGACGAGTTGCGCGCCCGCCGTCATCAAACAATCGGCGATGGCGCTTGCGCAACCGGCCGGATCGATCTGGACTTTAGCCTGTCTTGCCCCAAGCTGCCGCAACTGCGGCAGAAAACCCTCCGGCGCATGGCAACGCACGGCAGCGCCCAAGGCGTTGCGCACCGTGTCGTCACATTTTCGCGGCAGGATGAACCAGTCTACGGTCGCATCGACATGGAGCAGCGCAAAACTGAGCGGCAACGGCGTATGCGGCACGTCGCCGCCGCGGACATTGAGCAGCCAGGCAATGGACGCCGGGTCCGTGAGCACCACAGCATCGCTATGTTGCTTGGCAAGCGCCGCCGCAATTTTCGCGCGCTTCGCTTCCGTCGGCTCGCCCGCGAATTCCAGGCCATGCAACGCGACCGGAGCGGCGGGTGGAACCGGACGATCCGTCCAGATCGCATCAAGCGGGTTCTGCGTCACCGGCACCAGCTCGGCGTTGCTAACCGTCGTCCGCAACAATTCGATGCTCTGCACGCTATGGAGCCACGGGTCGTAGCCGAGGCGTGCGCCGTGCGGCAGCTCCGCCGCAAGCCAGTCGCGCGGCAGTTTCTCCGCCGTGTCGAACTGGACATAAAGCGCACCCGGCACCTGCTGCTGCGCCTGCAGCGTGTAACGGCTGTCGGTAAAGAACGCGGCTTTGTCCTGCAAGACCACGGCCAGGCCTGCTGAGCCGGTGAAACCGGTTAGAAAATCCACGCGGCGCGCCGCGGCCGGTACATATTCGTTCTGATATTCATCGGCCATCGGCACAATGAAGGCGCTCAGGTTTTGTGCGGCCATACCCGCGCGCAACGCCGCCAGTTTTTCCGCCGCCGTCATAGCGCCCTCTTTTTGAGGAGTAGCGCCGACCATTCATCCTGCCGAATATGCCGGACCAGCTCAAGCCGTTGGGCGCGGTGCGCCGCCAGCACCTGGGGCATCTGGGCCGTCAACAGCCCGGCCAGAATGGCGTAGCCGTTCGGCGCCAGATGCGCCTGCAGCGCGGGCGCCATCGCGACCAGCGGGCGGGCGAAAATATTGGCGAATATCAAGTCATAAGGCTTATGGCGGCACACGGCGCGCGCCTGATAGCCATCGCCGCATAGCGCGTGAATATAGGGTGTCAACCCGTTGACGCGCGCATTGTGCCGCGTCATCCGCACGCTCTCGAGGTCGTTATCGACTGCCCAGCTCGGGCGGTGCGCGAGCCGCGCCAAAGCCAGCGCGAGAATGCCGGAACCACAACCGATATCGAGCGCACGGCGCGGTTTTTTCTGCCGCAGCACATCCTGTAACAGCAAAAGGCACATTTGCGTGGATGGGTGTTCGCCGGTGCCGAAGGCCGTCGCCGCCTCGATCTGCAGCGCGGCATGATGGTCCGGGACCTCCGCGGCGGCGTGCCCACCATAAATGGTGAGATTGCCGATACGGCGCGGCGGCGTGGCGACCGCCACCTTTTGCAGCCAGTTTTCCGTCGCCAGCGGCGCGAGCGAACAAGACGGAGCCTGCAAGCCATGCTCCATCGCCAGCTCCCGCAAGCGCGCCTCGCACTCCGCCTGCGTCGGCGGCTCATCGTAGAGCGCCTCGATCGTCGCGCAGGGCTGGCGCGGCGGGCTCTGCACCGTCAAGGCGAGCGCGTCTTCATCGAAGAGGCTGGCAAAAAGCTCGGCCTCGGCCTGCGGCACCGTGAAACGCAATTGCCAGAGCTGCGTCATGCTTCCCCCGCGCGCGCCGCCGCCGTCACAAAACTGTCCACCACTTTTTTCTGTCCCGCTTTGTCAAAATGAATATCGAGCTTGTCGTGATCGACGCGTTTGACCGTGCCGTAACCGAATTTCTGATGAAAGACCCGATCGCCCGTGGCGAAGCCGTTCGGGCTGCGCCCCACCGTTTCGATCTCGACAAACCGTCCGCCGTCGATCTCGGCAGGCGGGCGATGCACGGCGCGCGTCGAACGCGTGGCCTGCAATTGCTGGAATAACGGCGCGGTACGCTCGCGCTGCGGCTGCGGCGCGAAGCCGAAAATATTCTGCCGCTCGACATGCTGGTCTGGCAGCTCGGCGATGAAGCGCGACGGCATGGCATTGAGCCAGCTGCCATGCATGAAGCGGCTCGCGGCAAAAGAGATATTGGCGCGGCGCTTGGCGCGCGTGATGCCGACATAGGCCAGCCGCCGCTCTTCCTCAAGCCCGGCATTGCCGTTCTCGTCAAGCGTGCGGCGCGAAGGGAAGACCTCCTCCTCCCAGCCGGGCAGAAAGACATGCTCGAACTCGAGCCCCTTGGCGCCATGCAGCGTCATGATGGTGATCTGCTCGCCGTCTTCGTTGCCCGCCTGTTCGAGCACGAGGCTGACATGCTCGAGAAACGCGGGCAGCGTCTGGAACTCGGCCATCGCCGCGACCAGCTCTTTGAGATTCTCGAGCCGCCCCGGTGCCTCCGGCGCCTTGTCGGCCTGCCACATGCCGGTATAGCCGGACTCGTCGAGCACGATCTGCGCCACCTCGGCGTGCGGCATTTCGGTCAGCAAATGCCGCCAGCGCGCGATCTGCATCGTTAGATCGCGCAGCGTGCTGCGCATTTTCGGCTTCAACTCGTCGGTTTCGACAAGCCGCAACACCGCCTCCGTCAACGGTACCTGCGCCGCGCGGCTGAATTGATAGAGCTGCTGGATCGTGCTTGGCCCGATGCCGCGTTTCGGTACATTGATGATGCGCTCGAAGGCGAGATCGTCTTCCGGCGTCGTCATGACCCGGAAATAGGCGATGGCGTCGCGGATTTCCTGCCGCTCATAGAAGCGTGCGCCAATCAGCACGCGGTACGGAATGCCGAGCGCGATGCAGCGCTCTTCAAAGGCGCGCGTCTGGAATCCGGCGCGCACCATGATGGCGATCTCGCCGAGCGAAACGCCATAACGCTGCAGCGTCTCGATCTCGTCGCCGATCCAGCGCGCCTCCTCCTGCCCGTCATAGACGCCGTGAATGCGCACCTTGTGACCCGCATCCGCCTCCGTCCACAAGGTCTTGCCGAGACGGGCACGGTTATTGGCGATCAGTGCCGCCGCCGCGCCGAGAATATGGCCGGTCGAGCGATAATTCTGCTCCAGCCGGATGACTTGCGCGCCGGGAAAATCCGTCTCGAAGCGCAGGATATTGCCGATCTCGGCCCCGCGCCAGCCATAGATGGATTGGTCTTCGTCGCCGACGCAGCAGATATTATTATGGTTCTGCACCAGCAGACGCAGCCAGAGATATTGCGCCACGTTGGTGTCCTGATACTCATCGACCAGCACATATTTGAAGCGCTGCTGCAGCGTCTGCCGTACATCCTCATGCTGCTGCATCAGGGTCAGCTGGTGCAGCAGCAGATCGCCGAAGTCGCAGGCGTTCAGCGTGAGCAAACGTTCCTGATAGGCAGCATAAAGCTGCGGCAGCTTGCCTTGCGCCAACTGCCCGGTTTCATGCTGGACCTGCTCCGGGCGCAAGCCGCGATCCTTCCAGCGCTCGATGATGCCGAGCACAAGCCGCGCCGGGGCTTTCTTCTCGTCGATATTTGCGGCTTCGAGCAGCTGCTTGATCAGCCGCAGCTGATCGTCGGTATCGAGAATGGTGAAATTATGCTTGAGGCCGACGCGTTCGGCATAAGGCCGCAGCAATCGCGCCGCGAGCGCATGGAAAGTACCGAGATACCAGCCTTCGGTCGAGCGGCCGATCAACGCGCCGACGCGTTCGCGCAATTCGCGCGCCGCCTTGTTGGTGAAGGTCACGGCCATGATCTGGCCCGGCATGGCGCGGCCGGTCGCGAGCAGGTAGGCGAGCCGCATGGTCAGAACGCGCGTCTTGCCCGTCCCCGCCCCGGCCAACACCAGCACCGGCCCGTCGGCGGCCAGCACCGCTTCCTGCTGCGGCGGGTTGAGGCCGTGCAGAAAGTCCGGTGCTGATTCAACGGATGCGGGCATAGTCATAGAGCAGGCATAAAGCAGCGCCCGCCGCTGCGCAAGCGTGGCCACGCCTTGTCAGCGGCCAGCCTCGCGGTTATGCTGGGAAGCAACGACGAACCAAAGGGTTAGACGATGAAACGTGCTGCGCTGCTTTGTCTTAGTGTTCTGTTCGGAGTAGGAATGGTTACTCCATCGTTGGCCGCCGAGCCAGAGCCTGTGCCGATCAATACCGATGGCTGGGCTGATTCCCCCTTTATCTCGCGCGACGGCCAGCGTCTGTACTTTACTTATTCGCGCTGGAATTTGTTTCCGCTCTTTACCAATGAAACGCCGAAACTGCGCGGACCGGATCGGCAGGGACTGCATCATGTCGACGATGTAAAAAACGCTGTTGATGAATCGGATATGTATGTCGCAACACGCCGCAGCGACGGCAGCTGGAGTGAAGCCGTCCCTCTGCCATTTAACAGTCCTGGCGCTGACTCGACCGGCATGGAAGCCGGCAATGGTTTTTACTTCTCGCACAGTACCAAACCGGGCGGGCCACTCCATATTTACGTCAGCTATAAAGACAAAACTGGCAAATGGACCGCCGCCGAGCCGCTTTCCAGCAAGATCAGCACCGAACAATGGATTGAAACCAACCCGCATGTCGCCCCGACCCAGGATGCAATCTGGTTCAGCTCCAACCGTCCGGGCGGTTATGGCGGCATGGATCTTTATTTTAGCCAGAAAACCAAAGGCGAATGGACCAGTCCTGTCAATCTAGGTCCTGTCATTAACAGCTCTGGCGACGAGGACCAAGCCTGGGTAGCACCCGATGGCTCCGGAAATATCTATTTCAACCGCGGCGGCATCATTATGCATAGCGTATGGAAAGACGGCAGCTTTACGCAGCCGGAAGCGATGCCATTCCCCATTGATGATCCGGCCGCACGCATCAGCTTCACCGATGACGGTAACGAAGCTTATTTCGTCAGCGCCGATTTCGTCAGCAAGCGCAACCGGATCATGCACATGACAAAGGATGCCAGCGGCAACTGGAATATGCCTGAACCTGTGGACTGAAAATCAGATATTTACGGCGACAACCCGGTTACGGCCATCGCCTTTGGCTTGGTAGAGCCCCTGATCGGCGCGTTCGATCAGATTCGTTGCCGC
>JBDHTV010000010.1:0-19778 GCA_039808825.1 Bdellovibrionales bacterium
TTGCAGATTTGCATGGCTTGAAGTGGGCCCCAGCCCCGCGGCGCTTGAGCGGCTTGTGTATTTTGCGCCCCGCGCGACTTTTCGCGCGAAGCCAAGGTTGTGGAGCAACGCGCCCAGCGTTTGAGGGCAATAAAAGTCCGAGAACCACGCAAATCCGTCCTTCACAGATTTGCGTGGTTTGAGGTGGCCCGTTGAGGGCCCGCGCGCTAGTGCGCGCGTAGGCAAGGCGGCAGAGCCGCCGCCCGCCGTCGAGGGCAATATACTAGTGTATGTTACTGCCCGTTACCGGTAGCGTCACCGTTTGCCCCGCATCGAGCGCGGTACCGGTCGTACAGGTAACGCCCGTCTGCTGGTGCACCGAGAAATTGCCGCTGACAATGGTCTTCGGCACCCGATAGCACGGCGTACAATAATTGGCAGGCCCCGCGGCCGGCAGTTGCGCCTTGCTGTAGCTTGCGCCGCTCGGCATGTTCGCCAGATCAAGCGTATAGGTGCTGTTGCCGGGAATCAGCGTATCGATCGATTGCCAATCGACCGTACCGGAAACCTGACAGGTGCCGGAACCATAGGTGATAGTCTGGTTCGCAATCACTTCGCTATGGCCGCTCGCCGCCAGATCGCCGCTGCAGGCATCACACGGGTCGGCATGACAGGAGACCGTATTGGCCGCCGTGCAGGTCCAGTCCCAACCGCTGACATTATTGCCCGTCACGATGCTCGCCACCCCGACTGCGCACAGATTGCTGTTCGGCTTATTGGGGATACGGGTGCCGCTCGTGGTGCCGCAATAACCGGCGCCCAACAAGGGGGCAAGGCATGAGACTGTGCTGCCGCCATTGATGCCCTGACACTGCCAGGTCCACGGCCCGCTGCCATTGACCGTCGTCGGCGTGCCGACGCTGCACAACTGGCCTGACGGCTTAATAGCCTGCGCCACCAGCTTGTCGGGATTACATGCCCCGGGCACCGGTTCATTGCCGCCCGGTGCGGTATAATCATAGACTGCGCCACAATAAGCGGTCAGGCCGCCGTAAAGTCCGGCGCAGGTCCAGCCCCAGACCGGCCCGGTCGCCCCGCCGGAAACCGCGCTCGGCGCACCAACCGCGCATAGATCGCCCCCGGCAGGCTTCACCGCCAACCCCTTGCCGTTGGCGATACCGCAAGCGCCGTCCGTCTTGATATGTACGGCGACATTGCATGAAGCGTCATAGCCCGGTTGGTTGCCGAGACAATTCCAGGTAATGCCGACTGTCGGCACCGCCCCGCTGGTCACGACATTATCGGCCGTGCCGGAAGCACAAAGCGCTGCCGATGTCGCAGGGGGAATGCTGCCGAGCACCGTGCCCGGCGCCCACCGGCAGATGCCCTTGATCAACGTGGTATCGACCTGCGCCGAGCAATTGCTCGTGCTGCCGCCATTGGCTCCGGTACAATCCCAATAGAGCGTATTGCTGCCGCTGTCGAAAGTGATATTGGTCGGCGTACCGCCGCTGCAAGCGCCGGGCGGCAGATCGGCCGCGATCGGCGGCACATGCGGCGGTGTCGTCACGACATAGCTGTTGGCGACGCCGCAGCTGCCATTGACGAGTTTGAGCGTGGCATGACAAGCGGCATCCGCGCCGCCGTCGGCGCCATAACAGACCCAATCGAGATTGGTACCGCTCTTGACCGGCATCGCTGTGCTCGCAGTGCGGCTGCACAAATCGCTCGCTGACGGGTTCCAGTTCGGGTTATTGGCAACATAGCCGTTGGCCGGGCCGCAAATCCCTGCGAGCGGCGTGCCGAGCAGCCAGGCTTTGCAGCCCTGGCTGCTGCCGCCATTGCCGCCATTGCAGCTCCACACCCACGGACTGGCATCCGTCCCCAAACCGCTTAACGGCCCGACATCGCCGGAACTGCATTTTTGCGCGTCCGTGCTGGGCGCGCCCGGCAAATGACCGTTATGGGCCGGACCGCAGGTGCCATTATATGCCGTCGGTGCCGTATATTTGCTCGCGTCGCAATCTTGCGACGGCTGCCCCGGTGTGCCATCGCAGGTCCAGGTATAACCGCTGCCCGTATCGACGAGCGAATTTTCATGATAAATGCTGCCCGGCTCGCACATCTGATTCAAATCCTGCGGCAGTACGAATCCGTTCGGCAGCATATGGTGGTTATAAGCGATCTTGCATTGCCCCGCCGTCGGCGTGCAGCTGCCTTCCTCGAAGAACTTGACCCAGGCGCCCTGGTTGCAGACATAATTGACCCGGTAATTAATGCTGCCATCGCCATAGATATCGTCGGCCTTGATCAGCCGCGTCACATCGCCCTGCGCCCCATAGTAATCAAGTGGCAAACCGCGCGTGCCGACCCGGCGCACCCCGAGTTGGTCAGACTCGCCGACCGAAGACGGATAACCGCAATGCGGGTAGCCGGGCGTGGTCGAGTCGCAGACATGTGACGGACACACCTGCGGCACCGTCGCCGGATCGCAGCATTGGCCTACAGAAACGCCAGGCAGTTTTGAAACCGCGAGGTTGTTGATCGGCATCGGCAGCGCCTTGAGATCATGGTCCATCGGCGTCATCGGCGTAAGCTGGCTTAAAAAAGAACCCCACTCCTGGGGTTTACGCCACGGCACAAAGTAATCGATGTTGCTGTCATTGATGATCGAACGGCAAATCTCCGCCGAAACATGTTCGACATGGGAGGGGTCTTCGCAAGTACCATCAGCCTGCTTTGGAAGAGAATAGCCGCACTCCGTCGCCATGACGGTGATGCGCTCGCCATGCCCCAGTTTGCTGCAATTGGCTTGCGGCGCACCGGCTTCATTGGGACAGCCATTATCAACCAGCGGCGTTGCGGCATCAGCGGGCGCGGCCAGCAACAAGGCGGTCGCCGCCAGCCGCAGTGTGCCAAGCAGAAAACGGGAGAAAGCGGTTTGAGCCATCGCACACCTGTCTGGGGAAGCTAATGGCGTATTATCGGGCGCAACAAAAGCCACCGCAAGGCCGAAGCGTCGCCGTTCATAAAAATTCAAGTGGCTGTGTTGTGCTTAAGGCTTGTTTTTACCAAGCTCGGCGAGCTGACGCTGAATATTGAGCAGCTGGCTCTGCAGCGCCTGCATCTGCTGCTCGGCGGTGTTTTGTACCATTTGCTGCATCTGCTGCGCTTGCTTGACGCTTTCGCCGAAGGGACGGCCGAACATGCTCATGGTCTTTTCGAACATGGCGATGTTCTGCTTACTGACTTCTTCCATCGCCTGGAACGGGAACATGCCGCCGAAGGCGTTCTGCATATAGTCGCGGAACTTGCCCTGGTTTTCGCGCAGCGTCTCGATGCTGTGGTCAAGATAGCGCGGCACCAGCCACTGCATATTATTGCCGTAGAAGCCGATGATCTGGCGCAAAAAATTAATGGGAAGCAGATTTTCGCCGCCCTTGCCTTCTTCTTCGACGATGATCTGAGTCAGCACGCTGCGCGTCAAATCCTCGCCGCTCTTGGCATCATAGACGTTGAACTCGGTACCTTCCTTAACCATCTGCGCCAGATGATCGAGCGTCACATAGGAACTCGTCGCCGTATTATAGAGCCGCCGATTCGCGTATTTCTTGATCGTCACGCTGTTCTTGTTTTTTTCGGGAGTCACGTTATCGCTGGCATCGGTCATGGCATATCCTGGGCGGGTGGAAAAATTGGACTGCCTGACCCTTTTAGCAGATAAATTGTGCACATGCTAGTAGCGAAACGAACGCGGAAGCGCTAGACTCGGGGCGCAGCAAAAAGGCATCCGAACCTCATGGCCAAGCCCGCCTCCGCCCCCGACCCGACCCCGGCCAATCTGGCCGCCGCCGCCTATGATTTATGGCAGGAGCAATGGCAATTGCTGCGCAGCGATCCGGCAATTTTGCAGGACCTGCAACTGATTGTTGAGCAATTCGGGCGCAATATGGCCCAGGCGCTGGCCGCAAGTCCGTCCGATCTTTTATCGCCGGATGTCACCGCCCATTTTACCGAGGCCATGAAGGGAGCTGCGCCACATGCCGCAAACTTCGCCGCAACCGCCACCAACGCTGCCCGGCCCGAACCCGCTGCCGCTGCATCTCGGCCTGGGGGCCCTGATTTGGCTGAGCTGGCCGCTGCTGTGGCAACGCTTGCAGCCAAACTCGACCAGCTCGAAGCCCGTCTGGAGCAGCAACCTGCAAAGCCGCGCCGCCGCACTGGCCGCAAGCGCGGCGCAGCTGCCGGCTGAGCAATGGACGCAGGCGCTGGCGCAGGAAGGCAACCAGCGTTTTGCCGATTATCTGCAGGGCATCAAGCTCTACCGGAGCCAGAGCCTGCCCGATGAAGCCGGCCCGGCAATTTTGCTGCAGCAAATCGGCAGCACCCGCCTGCTCGATCTGGCCCCGGAACTGCCTGCGGCCGCCCCCGTGCTGCTGACCATCCCGTCGCTGGTCAACCGGGCGCATATCCTCGATCTCGGCGTGCAGCATGGCCTGCTGCGCTGGCTTGCCAAACAGGGCATCCGGCCCGTTCTGGTTGACTGGGGCGCGCCCACCCCTGCCGAGCACGCCCTGACCCTCGGCGACTATATCGCCCGGCTGCAGCAATTTTCGCTTTTGCTGCAACAAAAAATGGCCCCGGCAACCGTCCATCTCTTCGGCCACTGTCTGGGCGGCAATCTCGCTTTGGCACTGGCCGCACTACAACCGGCGGCCTGCCGCAGCCTGATCCTCTGCTCGACACCCTGGGACTTCCATGCCGGCGATCCGTTTCTCGGCACTTATGCTGCAAAAATCTGGGACCAACTCGCCGACCACAGCCCGCAGCATAAGCTGATCCCGCCCGCTTTGGTGCAAAGCCTGTTTACCTTGCTGCAGCCCATGGCCGTCACTGAAAAATTCCGCCAGCTGATGCTGCACCCACCATCAGCCGCCCGGCTGCAGCATTTTGCCCGGGTCGAACACTGGCTCAATGACGGCGTCCCGCTGACGCGCCCGGTGTTGCAGGAGATTATCCTGGATTGGTATGGCGCCAATCTGCCGCAGCGCGGCGGCTGGCGGGTACAAGACCGGCTGATCCGCCCGCGCAGCATCCGCCAGCCGGTTCTGGTCGCCATCCCGGAAACGGACCATATCGTGCCGCCCGCCTCGTCTGCTGCACTTGCACGGCAGCTGCCTTGCGCCACCACGTGGTCTGTGCCACTTGGACATATCGGCATGATTGTGAGCCGGCGCGCCAAAGCGCGCGTCTGGCGCAAATTCGCTGACTGGATTGTGCAACAAAAGGAGCACGCATGACGGATATCATCCCCGTTTCCGCCGCCGCGGCGCAGCATAGCGCGATCACGGAAGAGCGCTATCTGGCCATGTACAAGCAGTCTTTGCTGCAACCGGAACAGTTCTGGACCGAACAAGGCAAGTTGCTGGACTGGATCAAGCCCTATAGCCGAGCCAAACATACGAGCTTCACCGGTGATGTGAACATCCGTTGGTTTGAGGACGGTGTGCTCAATGTCGCGGCTAACTGTATCGACCGCCACTTGCCGCACCGGGCGCAACAAACCGCCATCATCTGGGAAGGCGACGACCCCGCCGACCATAAGCATATCAGCTATGCCGAGCTGCATGACCAGGTCTGCCGTTTCGCCAATGTGCTGCGCAGCAAAGGCGTCAAGAAAGGCGACCGCGTCACCATCTATCTGCCGATGATTCCTGAAGCCGTCTATGCCATGCTGGCCTGTGCCCGCATCGGCGCGGTCCATTCGGTCGTATTCGGCGGCTTCTCGCCCGATAGCTTGCGTGACCGTATTCTCGATTGCGCTGCCCGCCTCGTCATCACCGCCGATTATGGTGTGCGCGGCGGCAAACATGTGCCTCTTAAGCATAATACCGATCTGGCGCTCAAACAGTGCCCCGCCGTGACTGATGTGCTGGTCGTGCGTCGCACTGGTACATCCGTCGATTGGCACGAGGGCCGCGACCATTGGCTCCATGACGCAATGACCAAAGTCAGCGCCGAATGCGCGCCGGAACCGATGGGTGCGGAAGACCCGCTCTTTATTCTTTATACGTCCGGTTCGACCGGCAAGCCGAAAGGCGTGCTGCATACCACCGGCGGCTATCTGCTCTATGCCGCAATGACCCATAAATACGTCTTCGATTACCGCGACGGTGAGATTTACTGGTGTACCGCCGATGTTGGCTGGGTCACCGGTCATAGCTATATCGTTTATGGCCCGCTCGCCAATGGCGCGACCACGCTGGTCTTTGAAGGCGTGCCGAATTATCCGGACAGTTCGCGTTTCTGGCAGGTCGTGGACAAGCACCAGGTCAATATTTTTTATACCGCGCCAACCGCCATCCGCGCGCTGATGCGCGAAGGCGAAGCACCGGTCAAAAAAACCAGCCGCAAAAGCCTGCGCCTTTTGGCCAGCGTCGGCGAACCGATCAATCCGGAAGCCTGGCTCTGGTACTGGCGCGTGGTTGGTGATGAACGTTGCCCGGTCATCGACACCTGGTGGCAGACCGAAACCGGCGGCCATATGATTACCCCGCTGCCCGGCGCGACCGCGCTCAAGCCGGGTTCGGCCACTTTGCCTTTCTTCGGCGTCCAGCCCGTCATCGTCGATAATGACGGCAAATTGCTCGAAGGTGCCTGCGAAGGCAATCTCTGCATCGCCGACAGCTGGCCCGGTCAGGCCCGCACCATTTATGGCGACCATGACCGCTTCGTGCAGACCTATTTCAGCAGCTTCAAGGGCAAATATTTCACCGGCGACGGCTGCCGCCGCGATACCGATGGCTATTACTGGATTACCGGCCGCGTCGACGACGTGATCAATGTCGCGGGCCATCGGCTCGGCACGGCGGAGATCGAAAGCGCCTTCGTCGCGCATCCGCAGGTCGCGGAAGCCGCAGTCGTCGGCTTTCCGCATGATATTAAAGGCCAGGGCATTTATGCCTATGTCACGGTCAAACAGGGCGTGATGCCGGACGAAACGCTGCGCCACGAATTGGTGAACTGGGTGCGCCAGCAGATCGGCCCTATCGCCACACCCGACCATATCCAGTGGGCGCCCGGCCTGCCCAAAACGCGCAGCGGCAAGATCATGCGCCGCATCTTGCGCAAGATCGCCGCGAACGAGCTGGACAGCCTCGGCGATACGTCAACCCTCGCCGACCCCGCCGTCGTCGAAAATCTGATTAAAGAACGGAAATGTTGACGCTTTTCCGCAGAGTTTTATGCTGGATGCGGATCGCTCGCGATCCGCAAATTCTTGAACGTTTGGCTGTTAGAATGGCTAGCATGAGCCTTGCCGATATTTCTGTGCTTGATGGTGCTATTAAACAATCCAAGTCAGTTATGGGAACGGCACTAGGCTCAGCGAATGACCAGTTATGGTCTGAGATGGAAAAATTGGGACTGCTGATGCGGAAACGGAAGAGCATCACGGCTGATAGTCATACCGTTGACATCCTAACTTATGAACCTCAGCCGTGGGGCGCCGAAATCATCCGTCGTCTCATTGAACAATCGCATGCAAGACGAAAAACGATGTTTGAACAGGTTCAGCCCGTGCTCGAGGTTCTCAATCGCCTGCACCCACAATTTGTTCAGCAAATCATTGAGCCAATAAAAGCTGCTGGCGGCTCGCCAGCAGCCGCAATTGTGCTATTATCGAGTGTTACCACGACCATCCTCAATGAACACGCATTGCCCGAAGCAAGACAGCAATTATATGACCAGCTTTGTTCTCATGTTAAGCAAGGCCTGAAAGCCGATTAGCACTAATTAGCACCAGCCGACATCATGAACTGACATTCTGCCGCTGGCCTGAGTGCGGCAGCTGCGCTGGGAGGTTGCGGACGCGCAGCCGCAGGATACGGCTATGATCGACCTCAAGCACATCGAAGCTGATGCCGGAAGGCTGGTGCGTGAAGCTCTCGCCGACGCGCGGCATGTGGCCGGCAATGAGGAAGACGAGGCCCGCGACGGTATCGATCTCGTCGCGCTCGTCCGGCGTTAGAATCTGCCCGACGCGCGCCTCGAAATCCTCGATCGGCAACCGCGCTTCGATCAGCAGCGTGCCGTCGGCACGCGCGATGATCTGGGCTTCGGCGACCGTATCATGCTCGTCGTCGATCTCGCCGACGATCTCCTCGATCAGATCCTCGATGGTCACGATGCCGTCGATGCCACCAAACTCGTCCACCACCATCGCCATGTAATGGCGCGCGGTGCGCATCTGCTGCAACAGCCGCGTCGCGGGCGTGCTGGGCGGCACGAATAGTACCTGGCGCAGCAGGTCCTTAATCGCGCAATCGCGGCCCGCCGCAAGACAGGACAGCACATCCTTGATATGAACCATGCCGAGAATGTCGTCGAGCGTCTCGCGATAGACCGGAACGCGGCTATGCTGCGTCGCCGCCATGAGCTGCACCAGTTCCTGCAGCGTCGCATTGATCTCGATCGCCTTGATATGCGCGCGCGGTTCCATGCAATCGGCCACCGTGCATTCGCGCAACTGCAATACATTTGACAACAATTGACGTTCGCCGGCGGGCAAGGGCGCGGCGGCGTCCTGCTCTTCGATCAGGGCTTCAACCGCATCGCGTAAATCGGCCGCATCGGACCGGCCGCCGATTGTCTGACGCAGACGCTGCCAGAGCGTGCGCCAACTCGGCGGTTCTTCGCTCTCCGGCTCCGGACGCGCCGCGGGCGCGGATTCAGTGGGGGTTTTGTCGGTCATGCGCGGCGTGCGGCGAATTTGGTCTGGCGCCCAGTCTTGACTAGACCGGTCTTGACTAGATAAGGGTCGTCAATATGCATAATGGCCAGAACGTCACGCTCCAATTGTTCCATGCGCGCGGCTTGCCGCGCTGTCTGATGATCGTGACCTAGAATATGCAAAATTCCATGAATCACAAGATGGATTATATGGTCGGGTAGTTTCTTGCCATCCTTGGCGGCTTCTGCCGCAACATATTGATAGGCAAGACTGATATCGCCCAAAAAATGCGGCGCGCGCTGCGGCGCAAGTTGCTTAAGCGCGCGTTTACTATAAGCCGGAAACGATAAAACATTGGTCGCGCGGTTCAAGCCACGAAACTGGTGGTTCAGTTCGCGCTGATGCGTATCGTCGGTTAAAGCCACCGTAATGCCGTAGCGTCCCGGCGGCAATGTGCCTTCGGCGCGCAGCAAAGCGGGCATGACCTGCTCCAACGCCGCGGCGATGCGGGCGCGCTGCCGCCACGGCCCGGCGAGACGGACGAATTCAAGCTGTAATTGCGGTTGGTGGCGTTGCGGCATAGTCAGGCGATAGCATGCTCCGGCGTCGTTGTCTTGCGCCGCGCGCCGCCATGCGGGTTGACCGGGAAAATACCTTGGGGATAGGGTAACGTGATCGTGTCGCGCATGCCTTCGCGCAAATGACTCGTCGCGCGATTGATCGCGACATGGATGCGCGTATGCAACCCATGCGGCACAAAGACCAGATTAGTGAAATTATTCGTGCCGCCGAGCGAAATCGGGATCCGGTGGTGCAGCTCATAGGTCTGCAGTTCCTGCCGGATGCGTTCCAGCGTCGGCTCCTGCAACGAATGGCGCCGGCCCTGCTGGTGCCGGCAGATTTCCTCCTGCACCTTGCGCAGAAACCTGCGTTCAAGATTAGTGCGCAAGCCGCTGCTCCGCAACATGCGTTGGTAATCGGCACGTACTTTCGCCGCTTCCTCGACCGTACGGCGCGTCACTTCCACCTCGACCTGCGGCAGACCACGCAGCAACTCGCCGCCCGGCACATGCGCGAAGGTAATGGCCCGGCTCGAAGCATGCAGCAAACCGCCCGTATAAAAATCCTGTTCGCTCAAGGCATGTTTGGCGGCTTCACGAATATAGTTCTGCGCTGAAACAGAAGGCGGCGTGCCGTTACGCTGATCGAAATTCATGTCGGCTCCGTGCCGCCCTGTTGCGCCAGCGCCCGCATGCTCTGGTTCATCTGCCGCCGGTCGGCGCGTTTGGCTTGCAGCCGTTCCGCCGCTTCGGCGGCGGCGGCGCGATAGGCCTTGCGCACCACCGGATCATTGCGATGACGCGGCTTGCGATGCAGCAGCAGGCTCGAACCGTCCTGCAACGGCAACTGCAGTTTTTGCCCCAAGGACGGCAGCACGAATAATGCAAAGTCATTCTTGCCCAGTTCGGCGAAGCCCAGCACCCGGACATGAGCGTTACGTCCCTGCCCCAGCGCCTGCGGCGCAGCCTGCACCTGCGTATCGATCATCTGCCGGTAATTCTGTGCCTGCGCGGCGGGCAGCAGCATCATATTATGGTGATGCAGCGTGCCGCCATATTCGAGCGGCATGATGAAGGCGGCGACGAGATTATGCCCGGCGACCACACGCTTGAGCTCGGCGGCGCGCGGCGCGCCCGGCTGATCGAGCACGAGCCGGTCGCGGGCGAAGCGCGCGAGATCATGTGTCGCTTCCTGCCGGAAGCTATGCAAGCTGGCGCGAACGATTTCCGGATCATGCTGTAATGCCAGCGGATGCGGCTTGCCCGCCGCATCCGTCGCGCAATAGGCCAGCCGTGTTACCAGTTTCATGCCCATAAAGCGGGCTTCGTCGGGCCGTAATTCCGACGTCGGCTGGGCGGGCCGTGCCACGCTCTCGATCATTATCGACTCAGAAACGCATTAAAATAACCCGCGCAGATTGCCGAAAAATACCGGGTTATGCAATTGTTTCAGCGGCCGAAGCATAGTTCTCGGCATTAACCTTTATCAGTCGGCTTCAGGCCGCCACGGCGCCGAGGCTGATATTGCCGACTGTTTCGATCCGCACCGGCAGGATTTTACCAAAACAATCAGCTGGCAGCTCGGCATGCACCGCCTGCATATAGGGGCTGCGGCCGATGAGCTGGCCCGGATACTTGCTAACCCGGTCGAACAGCACCGGCAGCACCTGCCCGACCGCAGCGCGGTTGAAATCCTGCTGCTGCTGCATGAGCAGACTCTGCAACGCCGCGAGCCGCGCTTCTTTGACCTCTTCGGCCAGCTGCCCGACCATCGCGGCGGCGGGCGTGCCGGGGCGGCGGCTATATTTGAAGGAATAGGCCTGGGCATAACCGACATCACGCACCAGCTGCAGCGTGGCATTGAAATCGGCTTCAGTCTCGCCGGGGAAGCCGACGATGAAATCGGACGACAAGGCAAGGTGTGGACAGGCAGCGCGCAGCTTGTCGATGACGCGGCGGTAATCGTCGGCGGTATGACGCCGGTTCATCGCCGCCAGAATTTTATCCGAACCGCTCTGGATCGGCAGATGCAAAAACGGCATCAGCACCGGCAGGTCGCGATGCGCCGCGATCAGATCGTCGGTCATTTCGAGCGGATGCGAGGTGGTGTAGCGCAGGCGCTGCAGTCCCGGCAACGCAGCGAGCTTTTCGCAGAGCCGGGCAAGGCTCCAGACCGCGCCGTCCGGCCCCTGGCCGTGATAGGCGTTCACATTCTGCCCCAGCAGCGTGATTTCGAGCGCGCCTTGCGCGACCAGCCGCTCCGCTTCCGCCAGCACGGCGGCGACAGGGCGCGAATATTCCGAACCGCGCGTATAGGGCACG
Organism: Bdellovibrionales bacterium; assembly: GCA_039808825.1. GTDB lineage: Bacteria > Pseudomonadota > Alphaproteobacteria > UBA9219 > RFNS01 > JAGOHT01. The sequence continues at coordinate 11,593 of JBDHTV010000010.1, forward strand.
ACGCAGAAGCTGCAGAATTTATCGCAGCCTTCCTGCACCGAGAGGAAAGCGGTCGCGCTGCGCTCGACGGTTTCGGCGGGCAGCACGTCGAACTTGCTCTCGGCCGGAAAATCGGTATTGAGCACCTGCCCGGCGCCGCGCGTGATTTTCGCGATCATTTCCGGCAGCTGGTGATAGGTCTGCGGCCCAAACACCATGCTGACATACGGCGCGCGACGCTGGATTTCCGGCCCTTCGGCCTGCGCGACGCAGCCCGCGACCGCGATCATCATCGGTTCGCCTTGCAGGGCGCGCTCTTCCTGCGTCTCATGCAGGCGGCCCAACTCCGAAAACAGCTTCTCGGTCGCCTTCTCGCGGATATGGCAGGTATTGAGAATGACAAGATCGGCGGCTGCCGCTTCATCGACCGGCGCATAGCCGAGCGGTGCTAACAGATCGACCATGCGGCCGCTGTCATAGACATTCATCTGGCAACCCCAGCTTTTGACATGGACGCGCTTGGGCTTGCCGTTATTCGGGTTTGTCATATCGCTCATGAGCGCGCCTCCTGCACCGGCAAGACCGGGCGCGGTTCGGGCGGCGGCAGGATGGCGGGCGTCTTGCGCCCCAGCAGCGCGCGCACGACGCCGGCCTGCACCATCGTGTCGCAATATTGCGCAAGCGCCTTGCGATCGGGATAATCCGTGCTCTTGACCGGCGGGTGGAACTCGATGATCACGCCGATCTTCCCGAGCTTGAGCATCGGCCAGCCGTGGCCTGCCAGCGTCATGTCACCATACCAAGCATAAAGCGGGCGCAGGGTGCGGCCCATCGGCAGGCCGTCGAGGGTCACCGCGGTGATGGAAATGGGCTGGATATAGATCGGCTTGCCGTCCGGCAGCGGCTTTTGCACCGTGGCAAAGAGGCTGCTCTTGAAGGGCAGCAGGTGGCAGCCGTCGGTGGAGGTGCCTTCGGCAAAGATAATCAGGTTGCGCTGCTTCTCGAGCTCTTCGCGCAGCACGTCGCGCTGCACGCCCGCCTGCGTCGCCTTGCGCTGGATGAAGATTGTGTTCTGCATCTTGCACAATGCGCCGAACACCGGCCAATGCTCGATCTCGCCCTTGGCGACGAAGGAGCCGATGACGAGCGAACCGAGCGTCGGGATATCGAGATAAGAGGAGTGGTTCGCGACATAGAGTGTCGGGTGCTGCAGGCACGGCGTGCCGAGCACCGTGATTTTGAAGCCGAGGATTTTGCTGACGGTGGCATGCACGAAGCGCGCGGTACGGAAATAAAAGTCGCGGCTGCAGAGCACGATGACCGGCTGGAAAACAAAGACCAGCGCGATCCAGCCCGCGAGCAGCGCGAGCTTGCAGGCGCCGCGCAGCGTTGAGCCGTAATGACTGCCGTAGGACACGTTCATAATCTCAGACCGTCACGCCCTTGCTGCGGCGCTCATAATGCTTCATATAGCGGTCGGCCATCAGGTCGGTCTTGACGATGATGCAGACGTCGGTGGTGTTGAACTGGTGGTCGATCACCGCACCGTCGCCGACATAGGCGCCCACGCGCAGATAGCCCTTGATCAGGGGCGGCAGGTTGCTGCCGCCGAGCCGCGGATCGACCCGCACCTTATCGATGCCTTCCTCGACATTGACGCTTTCAGGCGGCAGCAGCCGCATATCGACATAACGGCCGGGCAGAGCCTTCGGGCGTAGTCCCGGCGGCGCGAGGTGCTGGTAATAGAGATAGCTCAACGCTTCCTTATGCTGCTGCGGATCGGTGCCGGGCAGGCTGGCGCAGCCGAACATCAGCGCGATATTGTGCTGAAAGACATAGGCGGCAAGGCCGTTCCACAGCAACTGCATGGTCGATCGCGTCCGGTAGTCGGCGGCGACGCAGGACCGCCCCAGCTCGAGAATCTCGCCGGGATAATTGATCAGACAAGCGATGTCATATTCGTCGCTGGAATAAAATTTGCCGAATTTCTGTGCGGCGGGGCGGCGGATCAACCGATAGGTGCCGATGATGTTCGTCTCAGGCGGCAAGGCGTTGTCGATGACCAGCAGATGATCGCAAAATGCATCGAGCGCATCATAATCGCGCTTGGCCGCCGCCGTCTCGGGCGTCGCCACCGCCTGCATCTCTTCATAAAACACCCGATAGCGCAACTTCTGCGCCGCCAGAATCTCCTCCGGCCCGCGCGCGAGGCGCACCTCCAGCGAGCCGAGGCGCATATCATTGCCGCTCGTATTGTCCGTGCTCTCGCCTGTCGTCATTCGCCTTACCCAAACCACATGGAATCAAGCGCACCTCATACCATCCGGCGGGCCCGCGCTCAAACATAAGTTACCGGGGACAGGTTTGGCCGGCGAAAAAGGTTAACGGCCGCTCAGGCCGCCTTGTCCTTGCCACCCTTGCGTGGCTTGGTGCCGAGCCCGATCTGCTTGGCCAGCTTGCTGCGTTGACGGGCATAGTTCGGGGCGACCATCGGATAGTCCGGCGGCAGATTCCAGCGTTCGCGATATTGCTCAGGCGTCATTTTGTAAGCGGTCTTGAGATGGCGCTTCAGCATCTTGAGTTTTTTGCCGTCTTCGAGGCAGATGATATATTCCGGAAACACGGAACGGCGCGGCGAAACGGCAGGCTCGGGACGCTTTTTCTCCATGACCGGGACCGGCGTGCCGATATGGGCGAGGCTCTGGTACACCGCATTGATGAGCGCCGGCAACGCATCGCTGCTTACGTTATTATGGCCGACATGCGCCGCGACGATCTGGCTGGTCAGGGTAAGGAGCTTTTCGGACGGGGCGTCGGACACGGGTATTTCCTAACAAGAATCAGTTATTATTGGAAATTACAGTAATTCATTATAAAAAAACCGCAACGCATTTCTGCATTCAAGTAATAAAAAGACGCTCTATTCTAAACATCATATTGCATCAAGACGGCGGCAACCGCCCCATCGGGCCGCGGATAATAGCCCGGACGCTTGCCAATGACATGGAAACCGAACCCGGCATAAAGCCGCAACGCCGGGATATTGTCTTCCGCCACTTCGAGGAAAATGCGCTCCTGCCGCGCGGCGCGCGCCGCGTCGTAAACTTCCTGCAGCAGCTGGCGGCCATAGCCGCGGCGCTGAAAGCGCGGATGCACGGCATACGTCAATATCTCGCAATCTTCGGCGACGCGCTGGGTCAGCACGAAACCGATCACGTCATCGCCTTCGCGCAGTTGCAAGCCCGAAACGAAGGGTTGGGCGATACTTTCGGCCAGCATGGCCGCGGGCCAGGCATGTGTGGCAAACGCCGCAGCATGCAATGGTGCAAGCACCGCGACATCCTCGGCCATGACGGGCGCTAGGCTGACCATTCCGCCTCCTCGACCGCCGGGGCCGGGCCATGGCTCACATCGGGCGCGCGCAGATAGAGCGGCAGCGGCGGATGTGCGGCGGGGTCCAGTTTCTGCGCCTGCCGTGCCGCCAGCACAACCTCCGGCTCCGGCAGGGCGCAACAGACGGCCTGCTGCCAGACCAATTGCCCGGCGGCGTCCCCGCAAACGGTCAAACCGGCACGATCATGGGCGGCCAGCGTTGCTGCGGTAGCGAGAAAGCTGTTGCCCGCCCCGCCTGCCGCATAAAGACAGCAGAAGAATTCATCACGCCGCGAGTCCAGCACCACGAGCAGCGGCGCCCGCGCCGCAAAAGCGGCACGATACAGCGCGAAACGGTCAAGCCCGACGACCGGCAGGCCCAGGGCCAACCCGAGCCCCCGCGCGGCGGCAAGCCCGATCCGGAGCCCGGTGAAACTGCCAGGACCGCGCAGCACGACGATACGCTCCAGCGCCGGATAGGTCAGATTGGCGGCGGCCAGCGTTTCCGCCAGCAACGGCAGCAAGCGCGCGTCCTGCCCGCGCGCCATCGCCTCATAGCGTTGCGCGAGCACGGCCTCGTCCTGCAGCACCGCAGCACCGCAGCCGGAAGCCGCACTGTCGAGCGCCAGCACCCGCATCGCTACATGCCGAAAGGATAACGCGCGTCGCCTGCCGCCATCGCCTGCCGCACGGCGGGCAGAACCTGGACATAGGCGGCAAGCATCTGCAGCGCGTAATCGATGCGCTGCCGGATATAGTCGTCGTCCTTGGCCGCGGCCTGCGGGCCTTGCAGCATCTTTTCGACCTCGCGGATGATGATGTGCTCGGGCAGATAAGTCATCTTGTTGTTCTTGTAGCCGCTGATGCGCAGCTCATTGACCGGGTGCGTGCCGCCGCGCGCCGCCGACAGCGTGACCAGCAGCGCAGGTTTATGCGCGACATCGCCGACATTGAGATGCAGCAGGAAATTCTTGAGCCCCGGCGGCACCATTCCCGCCCATTCCGGGCTCACAATGATGAGGCCGTTCGCGGCCTGCATTTGCGCGCCATAGACACTCCAGGCCTTGGCATGGGCGCTGTCCTTCTGCCACGCGCTCTCTTCCCAGAGCGGCAGGGGGTTGTTGGCAAGATCGATCACCTGCCCCGTCAGGCCGTTGGTCACGGCGGGCAAACGCGCCGCCAGATAATCCGCGACGCGGCGTGATTGCGACTGCGCGCGATGGCTGCCGCTAATGATGGCAATGGTCATGATCTTCCCCCGCCCGGCTGGCCTGGCGTACTTCCTTCACTTCCGGGATATAATGTTTGAGCATATTCTCGACGCCCGCCTTGAGCGTGGCCGACGAACTCGGGCAGCCGGAACAGGCGCCTTGCAGATGCAGATAGACGACGCCATCGGCGAATTTATCGAACACGATATCGCCGCCATCCTGGGCCACGGCGGGGCGGATCTTGTAATCGAGCAGTTCCTTGATCTGCTTCACGACCGCATCGTCGAGATCGCTGCCCGCCGGCGCGGCCTCTGCCGCTGCCTCAGACAGCACCGGTTGGCCGCTCATGAAATGGTCCATGATCGCGCCGAGAATGGCGGGCTTGAGGCTCGGCCAGTCCTGCGCCGTGCTCTTAGTCACGGTCACGAAATCCTGGCCCAGAAAAACACCGCTCACACCGCCCAGGCCAAACAGCCGACTGGCCAATGGCGAGGCATGGGCGGTGCCCGCCTCGCGGAAATCGCGCGTGCCTTGCGGCATCACCACCCGGCCGGGCAGAAATTTCATGGTCGCCGGGTTGGGCGTTTCTTCGGTCTGGATAAACATCTGTTGCTCCTCTCCATCCTTGATCATGAGATGGCGCCTTCTGGAGCGCGGTCAAGCCATCTCGTTCATCCGGTGGCATCTTATTGAAAAATTGGCCGCATCGCAGCCAAAAAGTTAGCCCCACCAGCAGCATAGGTTAACTCGTCACCAAGCCCGACCAGCATCGGGTAACGCCCTAAAATGGCCGCACCCCGCCCTGCTGCACTTGCAGAAACTGCGCCTTGTCCTGCAGGGCGCTGAATAAGGCCGTCTCCGTACCGCTCAGCCAGAATTGGCTGCCGATGCCGAGCAGCCAGTCATAAAGCGCGTCGCGCCGCAAGCTGTCGAGGTGGCTCGCGATATCGTCGAGCAGCAGTAACGGGGCGACCCCGCGCCATTGCCGCAGCAACTGCGCATGACACAGCATGATCGTGATGAGCAGCGCCTTCTGCTCGCCGGTCGAGCAGAGCTCAGCCGGCATTTGCTGCGGCTTGTGTAACACGATGAGATCGCTGCGCTGCGGGCCGAGCGTCGTTGTGCCAGTTTGCTGATCTTGTCCCCGCGCCGCAGCGAATTTGCTGCGCAGAATATCTTCCGTCACCAGTGCCGGATTTTGCCGCAAATTATCCTCGACCAACCCCGTCAGCTGCAACTCCGCCGCAGGAAACGCACCCTTCACGCTCGCCATTTGCGCGTTCAATTGCTGCGCCATCTGCAGCCGTGCCGCCGCGATCGCCGTGCCGGTCGTCGCCATCACATCTTCCAGCGCATTGAGCCAGGCCGGTTCATGCGGCCCGTCGCGCAGCAATCGCATCCGCTCGCGCATCGCCTCTTCATAGCGCGTGACCCGCCCGGCATGCGCAGGATCGAAGCCGAACACGAGCCGATCGAGCAGCTTGCGCCGTGCGCTTTGCCCCTCGGCCAGAATCCGGTCAAGTTCCGGCGTCATCCAGCTCAGATTGAGCTGCTCAAGCAGACTATTCTGGCTGCGCACCGGCTTGCCGTCGATGCGGACGAGGCGGCGCGCGATACCTGTACTTTCAGGGTCGATACCCGTCGCGAGCGTCGCAAAACCGGCCGGATTGTCGATTTCAGCGACAATCGCCCAAGGCTCTGATTGGAGCCGATTTTGCATATCGCTAAGCGCCGCACGGCGCAAACCACGCCCCGGACTCAGCAGACTGATTGCTTCCAGGATATTGGTCTTGCCGCCGCCATTCGGCCCGACCAGCACCACCGGCCCCGGCACCACTTCGAGCCGCAGGCTATCATAATTGCGAAACGCGGTCAGATTCAGGCGGCGTACGCTATAAGGCATCGGCTTGTTACTCGCTTCGGCACAGCAAGCCGACACCCGTCGTTAAACACGCATCGGCATGATGACGTAGAGCGCGCTCGCATCCGCCACATCCTGCGCGATCACTGGTGCGGCGGCGTCGGCGAGCGTCAGGCGCAGCCCGTCGCCCTTGATCTGCTGCGTGATGTCGAGCAGATAGCGCGCATTGAAACCGACATCGATGAGCGCGGCGTCATAGCGCGCTTCAAGCTCTTCGGTCGCGCTGCCCGCTTCGGGGCTGCTCGCCGTGACCGTGAGATGGCCCGGCGCAAGCGACAATTTGACCGCGCGCGTCTTTTCGCTCGCGATGGTCGCGACGCGATCGACGGCGGCGGCGAAGGCGCGCGCATCGAGCTCCAGCACCTTGTCGTTGCCGCTCGGAATGACCTTTTCGTAATCGGGGAACGTGCCGTCGATGAGTTTCGAGGTCAGCACCACCTGATCGAAGGCAAAACGGATCTTGGTTTCGGAAATGCTGATCTCGACCGGGCTCGTCACCTCGTCGAGCAGCTTGCGGATTTCCTGCACCGTCTTGCGCGGAATGATGATGCCGGGAATACCCTTCGCCCCCTGCGGCGCGGGCATCTCGATGCGCGCGAGCCGGTGGCCATCGGTCGCGACGGCGCGCAGTACACCGATCTTGTTCGCGTCGGTCGCATGCAGATAAATGCCATTGAGATAATAGCGCGTCTCTTCGGTCGAGATCGCGAAACGCGTGCGGTCGATCAGCGTGCACAGGTCGGGCGCGCTCAAGGTGAATTTATGTTGCAGCGCGCCTTCCGACATCTGCGGAAAATCCTCGACCGGCAGACAGCCGAGCTTGAAATGCGAACGGCCCGCCGACAATGTGAGCTGGTTGGCGTTCGCGGCGTTGAGTTCGACCTGCGAACCTTCCGGCAATTTACGCACGATTTCATAGAGCGTATGGGCAGGCGCCGTGATCGTGCCCTGCCGTCCCACTTCCGCCGTCACGCTCTCGACGAATTCGAGATCCATGTCGGTCGCCGCGAAGGAGACGGAAGCTTGCCCGGCGCGGATCAGCAGATTGGCGAGAATAGGAATGGTATTACGCCGTTCGACAACGCTCTGGGCATGGGCAAGGCTCTTCAACAGGGCAGCGCGTTCAATGGTCAGCTTCATGGCGCGAGACGCTCCAACGGCAAGGGACGGATAAACTTACTCCTTGTTTAGCAAAGATTTTATGCCTCGGCTAGAGCCGAAACGTAGCCCGCCGGCCACCGGGCCAACACCGCGGCCGCCATAAAAACCGTAATTAGTTGCGCCAATCCGCATTACATAAACCCCATGACCCAGACGCACCCAACCCCGCGCGATTTGACCCAGGATGTGCTGCTGCCCCATGGCAGGAAGCAGGTCGTGACCGTCACCCTGGGTTGGAGCGCCGCCGTCGCCGAGGCGGTTTATCCGCTGCATCGCGATCAGTTCCGCCCTACGGCCAAGACCGAACCGCTCGATTATGCCACCGCCGCGCGAAAAGCGCCGCGCTTGCTGCGCGACCAGACGGCGGCTCGGCTGCTCGAATATCTGCATCGTTCTTATGGCGCGGGCCTCGCCCATCTCGCCGCGACCGCCGCGAAAAGCGGCAAAACCGCGACGCTCGATATCTCCCGTGCCACGCTCAACCGCGACGGCAAACAGATCACGCAGCTGACGGCGCATTTCGGCTACCGGCCCAAGGGCCA
>JBDHTV010000011.1:0-19448 GCA_039808825.1 Bdellovibrionales bacterium
CGGCGGCTTTTTGATCGAGCCCGGTTTTTCCAACGGCTCGCGCGGCAAGGGCGGCAAATTGAGCGGCGTGATAACGGCTGGCAGTGCCGCCTGCTGCTCGAACGGCGGCACCAGCGGCATATTTTCCTGCGGTCTGGTAAACATGCCGGACATGCCGAGCGCAATCAGCCCGCACAGGACCAGCACGGCGACGCTGGCCACCAGCAGCTCAGGCAGCCTATGCATGGGGCCGCCACAGACGCAGGGTCAGCGATTGCAACAAAACAACGACACTGCTCAGGCTCATGCTCAAAGCCGCGACATAGGGTGGAACTCCACCGGACGCGGCAAGCGGCAAGGCAATCAGATTGAAAATAATCGCCCACCAGATATTGATGAGCATAACGCGCTGGGCCGCCGCGGCGAGATCAAAGACCGCCGCAACCAATCGCAAATCATCGCGCATCAAGCGTATGGGCGCCGCGGAGTCGGCGGCATCGACGCCGCTATGCATGGCTATGCCGAGATCGGCACGCGCCAGGGCGGGCGCATCGTTGATACCATCGCCGACCATCGCGACAACTTCGCCCCATTTCTGACGCTTCTGGATTTCCTGTACCTTATCCTGCGGCAACGCTTCCCCAACGACATGGCCGATGCCAAGCCGCTTGGCGAGCGAGAGCGTGGTATGCTTATTGTCGCCGCTCATGATGGACAAATTGAAGCCGCGCTGAGACAGCCGGTGCACGGCATCCTGCGCTTCCGGACGCATGGAGTCGCGGAACGACATTAAACCGAGCAGACGCGGCTGCGGCGTCAGCGTTGCAACCCAGGACAGGCTGCGGCCGCGTTCTTCCCAACCGGCGGCGGTCGCAGCGGCATCTTCAAGCGGCACATTATGCTCAGTCATATAGTGCAGATTGCCGCAGACCAGCTCCGTGCCGTCCTGCAGTTTACCTTGTACACCACGGCCGAAAACGATGTTGGCGTCGCCGCTCAGGGCGGGGAGCGCCAGCGGCACGCTGCGGTTCGCTACCGTGGCACGCAAAGCGGCCGCCACCGGGTGATTGGCTTTCTGATTCAGCGCCGTCGCATAGGCTAAAATCTGATCGCTCGAATATTGGCCGAAGGTCACGGTTTCAGCAAGTTCCGGCGTGCCGGATGAAAGCGTGCCGGTTTTGTCGAAAATCACGGTATTCACATCCGCTGCACGCTCAAGCGCTGCGGCATCGCGCAGGAGAATGCCGTGGCGCGCCGCCTGCCCAACCGCGAGTGCGACAACGACAGGCACGGCAAGCCCAAGCGCGCAGGGGCATGCCATCAGCAATACCGCGAGCGCGGCATTCTGCGCCATGACGAAATCATTGCGCATACCCCAGTAGCAGAAGGTCAAGGCGGCCACGACCAGCACGGCGTTGATAAAATAGGCGGCGGCGGTATCGACCAGGCGCTGGCTGGGCGGATGACTCGCCTGCGCAACCGCTACCATATCGGCAAGATGATCGAGGATCGTCTGCCCCGCATGGTTGATAACCTTGAGCCGCACACTGCCATTGAGGCACAGCGCGCCGGCGATCACGGTATCGCCCGCGCTCATGACGCGCGGCGCGGTTTCGCCAGTGATCACGGAATAATCGAACGTCGCCAGGCCTTCGGTCACTTCGCCATCGAGCGCGGCGCGTTCGCCGGTCCAGACGACGATGCTATCGCCGACGCTGATTTCAGGCAGCGGCACCATCATCTCGGCCCCGCCAGGCACAACACGGCGGACCTGCTGCGGCTGCAACGCCACGAGATGATGCACGGTCGCCATCGCCTTGCGGCGGATTGACGCCTCGAGCCAACGGCCCAGCAAAACGAACGTAATGATGAGGGCTGACGCTTCAAAGGCCAGCGGATGCGTATTATTCAGCACGCGCCAGACGCTCGTGCCGTAGGCAATGCTGGAGCCGAGCGCGACCAGCACATCCATGTTCACAGTTTTGCCGCGCAGCGCCTTGAAAGCAGCCTGATAGAACGGCAAGCCGCCCCAAAGCTGCACGACTGTAGCAAGCCCGAGGGCGACGAACGGCTCGATGCGCAGGCTCGACCAGTTGAAGGCGTGGGCCAGCATCTCAAGCAGCATGGGGATGGAAAGCACGAAACAGGCGGCAAGCCGCACCTGCTCCAGACGGTCACGGCGCATCTGACCGCCGATGCCCTGCCATGTATTGGCACGATACCCAGCCTTGCTGACAGCCGACATCAGTTGCGCGGGGCCGGTCAGCACCGGGTCGTAATCGATATCGGCGCGTTCCTGCACCAGGTTAACCGTCGCGCGCCGCACGCCCGCGACATGGAGCAGATTATGCTCGACCCGGCCGACGCAGTTGGCGCAATGCATGCCGCTGACGGCCAGCGTCAAATGCCGCATGGCGTCGCTTCCGGAACCTGATTCTGGATTTTGCTGTGTCATGGCATGAAAATACCCGCTAATCTGGGTCTTTGCACATATTTTTTGTCCTGCGGTTATGCTCGATTTATCAAATATTCCAGAGGCTTTCGGCGAAGTGCTGCGCGGTGCGGCAGATACGCCACAGATTGCCGCTTTTCTGCAAGCACTCAACCAGCGCGGCATTCAGACTGCCGACCTCGTGGCGCTCGTGCAAGCCATGCGCGCCCACGCCCTGCCTTTCCCCGCGATGCCGGACGCGATTGACGTATGCGGCACGGGCGGCGACGGGCTCAACACTCCCAATATTTCAACCGCCGTCGCCTTCGTCGTCGCGGGCTGCGGCGTACCGGTGGTGAAGCACGGCAATCGCGCAGCTTCGAGCAGCTCCGGCTCCGCCGATGTGCTCGAAGCGCTGGGCGTCAACATCATGGCGCATGCCGAAACGTCGGCACGCGCGCTGCGGGAAGCCGGTCTCTGTTTTCTTTTTGCACGCTCCTATCATCCGGCGATGCTCCACGTAGCGGAAGCGCGTAAGCAACTCGGGACGCGCACGATCTTCAATCTCGCGGGGCCGCTCGCCAACCCTGCCCGGCCCGGCTATCAGCTGGTCGGCGTCTATGACAAGGTCTGGCTGCAGCCGATGGCTGAAGCGTTGCAGGCGCTTGGCAGCAAGGCAATCTGGGTCGTACATAGCCGCGACGGGATGGACGAACTCAGTACGATGGCCCCCAACGATATCGTAAGTCTGCGCGAGGGGGCATTGCACAGCTTTACGCTCGATCCGGCAGCCTATGGGCTGGAACGCCCGGAGCCCGGCGCCTTGCGCGGCGGCGACGCAAGCACCAATGCGCTGATCATCCGCGCCATGCTCGACGGGCAGACCGGCCCGTTGCAGGATATTGTCTGCCTGAACGCCGCGGCGGCACTTTGCGTTACAGGCAAGGTGCATGATATATCGGCAGGACTTATACGGGCGCGCGCGGCGATCAGCAGCGGCGCGGCGGCGAACTGTCTCAAACAATTGGTCTCAATCACAAAGGCAGCATGAGCGATTTACTGCAAGAAATTTGCGCGCACAAACGCACTTATGTCGAAGCGTGCAAGGAACGCGTGCCGCTGGCCGCGCTGGAAGCCCGCGTCGCCGGGATGAAACCGTCGCGCGATTTTGAAGGCGCGCTGCGGGCCAAGCTCGCGGCCTATCAATTCGGGCTGATCGCGGAGATGAAGCGCGCGTCGCCTTCGGCCGGAGCCATCCGCCCCGATTTCGACCCGGCAGCGATCGCGCAGGCTTATGCCGCGGGCGGCGCCGCCTGCCTTTCCGTATTGACGGACCAGCCCTATTTCAAAGGCCAGGATAGCGATATCGCGGCGGCGCAAAGCGCCGGTCTGCCGATCCTGCGCAAGGATTTCATGGTCGATCCCTATCAAGTGGCCGAGGCGCGCGCCATCGGTGCGGACTGCATCCTTATCATCATGGCGGCGCTGAGCGACGAGGAAGCGTTTGCTTTATATCAAGCAGCGCGGGCCTATGATCTGGCCGTGCTGATCGAGACACATGACGCCGTAGAGATGCAGCGCGCGCTGCAATTGCCCGGCGGCATGATTGGCATCAATAACCGTAATCTCAAAAATCTGCGCACGGAACTGAGCACAACCTGGAAGCTGGCGGAGATGGTGCCGCCGGAACGGCTGCTGGTCAGCGAAAGCGGGCTCAAAACCCACGAAGATCTCTGCACGATGGCGGAGCATGGTGCGGGATGTTTTCTGGTCGGAGAACATCTGCTCAAGCAGCCCGATCTTACCGCCGCCACGCGCGCGTTGCTTGGCGAAGCGGCATAATGACGCTTGACAGCTTGCCACATCTGGCGGAGTAATCCCGCCATGCTGGACGCGCTCGCCACGGAAAATAATTTTATGCGCCTGCTGCGTCGCAGCGGTCGCGTGAAAGCCGTTTTATGGCTGCTGGCGCTGGCTTTGTTGATCCGCGGCCTGATGCCTGCCGGCTTTATGCCGAATATCGCCAAAGATGCCGCTTTTCCAATAACCATCTGCAGCGCGCAGGGAGCCAAGACGATTCTGGTCGCTGCGGCGGACTATCTGACGAAAAAAACCAAAGACACGCCCAGCGATACCAGCCTGCAAAAACAGCATGACTGTGTGCTTTGCGCCGCGCCGGTGCAGGCCGCGGGGAGTGACGGCCTGCTGCACCCCGATGCAGTATTGTTTTTTGTTGCCATCCTCACCTTCATCACCTGGCTCGGCGTTTGCCGTGCCCGTTATGAAGCTGCCGCAGCACCACGCGGCCCGCCTTTCATCTCCTGAAACTGCACCAATATCCGGCCGCGTTCATGACCACTTCCGGTCATGGTTTTGTCAGGCCACATCAATGTTCATGGAGATCAATATGTCGAATATGCCTACCCGTATGCGTAAAGCCGCCGCCGCTCTGACCGCCGTGACGGCGCTTACTGTACTCACCCCAACCCCGGCCTTGGCCTGGGGCCATACCCCCGGCGACAAGGCGCGCAATGCCGCCGTGGTCATTGGCGGGCTTGCCGTAGCCGTTGCAGCCTTGCGCGGCTTCCGCCGCCGCGGGCAGACGCCGCCGCAGCAGCGCAATACGCTCGGCTAAGTCGTCCACGCCAGCGGCTGTCGGGCCTCGCGGGGGTAATGCTGCCCGCGAGGCCTGCGCCATGGCCTGAACCGACCGTCAACAAATGCTGACAAACAGCCAGAATATGCGCGGGCTGTTTCAGGTGGCTGGCGCCTGGGTTCCGACCCTGCCCAGCCCTGAATCCGCCGACCGCGTGATGACCTGCGGCTTCTCCTATCTCCAGCATATCGGCGCGGGGGCACGAGTGAATATGTGGGTACCGCTTGCGGAGCAACAGTCCTATAGCCCGTCCGATATCCCGGCGAAGCTGGATTGGATTGCGATCCGGCAGGTCGAGGTGCTGCACGAGGGCTGCCATATCGAACTATTCGATATGGAGATGGAACACTTCAAGCGCAGCTTGAAATTCTTCAATGCCGCACGCGGCCGCAGCCAGCGACTCGTCGTAATGATCGGCGGGCGCTACCGCAATCCACGCGCCAATCAGGACCATCTGGCGCGGTTTGACCATCGTTTCCGCCGCCGTTTGCAAAGCATGATCAATATGCTGTGGCTCGACGAAATGAATGCCGTGACCGGACGGGCAAGCGGCAGGAGCCTGCCTGAAGAGTGGAACATCGGCCAGTTGCTGCCGCATATCGGCGCGACCTTCGGCGCCATGCAGCTGTTTCAACCTAAGTCGCTGCAGACGTCGCCGCAAGGGCAGCACTACGCGCTCGCGACACAGTTCCTGCATGTCGTGCAGGCCATGCCGAGACAGGCCGCGCGTGAGCACAGTATTTTTGTTGGACTCAAAATTCCGAAATTCCAGGATGATAACGATATCGATTGGGGGCCTGCGCCGGAGTTTCAACGGCTGCCCTTCATTCAGGCCCTGCAAGCCGTGTTCCGCCCGTTTGGCATGGCGATGGCCAGCACGCACCATCCGCGCGGACATGGCGACCATATGCATTGCCGCAAGCGCCGTTCCTATACCGTGACGCAGGAGCCTCGCGATGCAATTGCCTAAATTTTACCGGCTGCACCTTTTTATCTGTACCAACAAGGTCGATGACCAGAATTGCTGCGGCCAGCGGGGTAGCGAGGATTTATTCTTCGCGCTCCGCCGTCTGGTCAGGCAGGCCGGGCTGGCACAGATTGCCGTTACCCGTACGGGCTGCATGGGACGCTGCATGAGCGGCCCTGCGCTCGTAATCTACCCCGACAATGTCTGGTACGCGCCGCATAGCAGCGCCGACCTCGCCTGCATCGTGCGCGACCATCTGGAAGGCGGCAAACTGGTCACGCCATTGCTCATGCCGGCACTCGAACCGCCCTTGCCGGGCTACGATTTTCCCATAACCAAGCAGCAATAACGAGAAAGGCGATAGAATGTTTGACGATATGCGCGGCGGCAGGCCGTATCACTGGTATCCGGACCCGGAATATTGGGCTGCGCCAAACGATACTCAACGGCCTAAAAAGGAGCCGAAAGCACCTGAACCACCCAAACAACCTTCGGCCTGGCGCAGAGCGGCGCGCGAGATTGGCGTTTGCCTCGGCATCGCCACGGCGATCGGCCTGCCGCTCTATGCTGCAGCAGACTGGTGGTACCACAAGGACCTCGGCAAGCCGCAGCATGGCGGCCAGGTACACATGACCGAACAAAACCACGTGGAGCTTGTCGCCCGCCCTGACCGGATGACGGTTTATGTCACCGACCATGAGGGCCGCCCAAGCAATCTCACTGATACGGTTGTCACCATTGCCGTCGGGAACGGCAGCAGTGCGCGCCCGATGCTGCCGGTGAGCGGCAATAGTCTTGAACTGCGCGGACAGTTCACACTGAACAAAGACACGATGGTCATGGTGACGGTCGACAAGAGTTGCGAACAACCGCTCACGGCTGTGTTCACACCAATGACCCCGGAGCCGCCGCTCCCGGCGGGGTTGATCTGTACGACACCTAAACCAGTCCCTGCCGCCTGCCGCGTTCAGAGAAACAATCTGTGAGTTGTTTTACTATTAACCAAATATTTTACTTATCGGTGCAATCCTGCTTATATAAGATAATAACTTACAAAATAATCCTTTGAGGTGATTCCTGGTCCACAAAGGCAATATCGCAGCAAAATACCGCGCCCCGGCACTGTCTGCTCTGCTGCATATCTTTGTTTTATCTGCGCTTATCGTATCCTTACATCATAATGTCGGCTCCGGCGCGCTCACCACACGGCCACTAGCGATCACTGTGGTCACGCCTGATAGTTTACCACCCGCTTTGCGGATAATGCCGGACGGGGTCACAACCGCCGACAGCGACCAGCAGCTCAATGCCCTCACATCGGTGGCCTCGGGCGGCGATGACGGCGTGCCGTTACTCAACACAGTCAATGCGATGACCGGCGAAAGCTTGGCTGCCCCTCGCCCGCTGGCTCAGCAGCTCGCCACGGCGGCACCTTCGCCTGTGCCGCTCAGTAATCCGATGCTGTTGCAGAGCGCCGCTTACAATCCGGCAATTTTCGAGACGAACGCGCCAGAGCATATTGAACGTCAGCAAGTACCGCCGCCGGTCATTCCAGCGACGCTTCATGAGCAAACTTATGTGGCTGCACCGGCAATCTGGGGTAAGCGGCAACGGCAAGCGGCTGGGCTGAAGATTATTATTACGCAAGTCAGCGGTGTGCCAGCCGTCGATATTCAGCCCTATTACGACGATGAAGGGCTGAACTAGATTTTCGGCAAGCCATCGTCGGTGTTACGTTGTTCCAGACGCTGGAGCTCCCGTCCCAGCGCCTCGATACGTTCCCGCAATTGCAGAACGCTCGCCGTGGTCAACATGGCGAAGCCGATGACCAGCCCTGTCGCATAGGTCACGGGGAACGCGACCTGTGGCGAGATATCGCTCACGACCAGCGCGAGCAGCATGATATTGGCGACGACGACAATTGCGCCAGCCACGCCCAAAGCAACGGGAGCGCGGCGGCGGAGCATGATTCAGTGCTCCAGCGACTTGACGATTTCTTCGCACATTTTCTTAGCGTCGCCGAAGAGCATCATCGTATTGTCGCGGAAGAACAGCTCATTCTCCACGCCCGCATAGCCGGACGCCATCGAACGCTTAATGAACAGCACCGTCTTGGCCTTCTCGACATCAAGAATCGGCATACCGTAAATCGGCGATTTGGGGTCGGTCTTCGCGGCCGGATTGGTCACGTCATTGGCGCCGATCACGAAGGCGACATCGGTCATGCCGAAATCGCGGTTGATTTCATCAAGCTCAAGCACTTCGTCATACGGCACATTCGCTTCAGCCAGCAGCACATTCATATGGCCGGGCATACGGCCCGCCACCGGGTGAATCGCATAGCGCACCTGGACGCCCGCCTTTTTGAGCTGATCCGCCATTTCGCGCAGGGCATGCTGGGCCTGCGCGACCGCCATGCCATAGCCGGGCACAACGATGACGCTCGCTGCGTTCTTGAGGATGAAGGCGGCATCTTCCGCCGAGCCCGTCTTGACGCTGCGGTCGCCGACCACGCCCGCCGGGCCTGCAGCCGCGCTATCGCCGCCAAAGCCGCCGAGAATGACGTTGAAGATCGAGCGATTCATGCCCTTGCACATGATATAGCTCAGGATCGCGCCCGAAGCACCGACCAGCGCGCCGGTGATGATGAGCAGATTGTTTTGCAGCGTGAAGCCAATGCCTGCCGCAGCCCACCCGGAATAGCTATTGAGCATCGAGACGACAACCGGCATATCCGCGCCGCCGATGGGCAGGATGAGCAGGAAGCCGAGCGCGAGCGTGACCAGTACGATGAGCGCAAAAGCGGTTCCCGACTGGCCGAGGCAGAGCCAGATAATCAGCAGCACCGTCAGCACGCCGAGCCCAAGATTCAGCTGATGCTGGAACGGGAACTGCAGCGGTTTGCCAGACAGAATGCCTTGCAATTTGGCGAAGGCGACAAGCGAGCCCGTGAAAGTGATGGCGCCGATGGCAACGCCCAGGCCCATTTCGATCAGGCTGCCGACGCGGATGACGCCGTTCTCGCTGATGCCGTAGGCATCCGGCGATAGATAAGCCGCTGCCGCGACCAGCACGGCCGCCAGACCAACAAGCGAGTGGAACGCGGCGACAAGCTGCGGCAGCGCCGTCATCTTGATCTTGCGCGCGACATACGCACCCGCACCGCCGCCGATCGCGACCGCGATCATGGCCGGGAACCAGGCGGGCAAAGCCACGAAGTGCAGCAGCGTGGTCAGCACGGCGAGCGCCATGCCCGCGATACCGAACTGATTGCCCTGCCGTGCCGTTTCCGGCGACGACAGACCGCGCAGCGCCATGATGAAGCAGACAGCGGAGACTAGATAGGAGAATGCGACCCAACCCGACATGGCAACCCCGTTACTTCTTTTTCTTGTACATCTGCAACATACGTTGCGTGACAATGAACCCGCCGAAAATATTGACCGAAGCCAGCATGATGGCAAACAAGCCCAGCCAGGTGGAGGCCGAAAGATTCTCCGCCCCCGCCGCGATCAAGGCACCGACGATGATGACCGACGAGACGGCGTTGGTGACTGCCATGAGCGGCGAGTGCAGCGCCGGGGTGACGCGCCAGACGACATAGTAGCCGACGAAGCAGGCCAGCACGAAAACGGTCAGGCCGACGATGAAGAATTCATGATGGCCACCGCCCCCCGATTGCGCGAGCAGATCCTGTGACTGGGCCGCCAGCGTCTGCGACAGTTTAGCGAGCTTGTCCTGCTGCTCCGCCAAGCTTTGCATGTTACTGACAAAATTTTCGGCACTCATGCTCTTCGTCCTTCTTGCTTACTCTTTCGCTTTCGACTCGGCCTTGGGCTTCGCGGGCTTATGGTGCGCCGGTTTGGCCGGCGCCTTTTCAGCGGCAACGGGTTCAGCCGGTGCGGCCACTGGAGGCGGCGCGACCTTGGTGTCCAGCAGCAGCGCCTCATTGCTCGGCACGACCGGGTTGGCCGGGGCGGCGGCTTTGGGCACCGGTGACGGCTCAGGCGGCATAGCCGGGGCCGGGGCGGCGATGTCCGGCTGGCGATGCATCACAACGGGCGCAGGCGGCGGAGCTGCCCGCTGCTGCATGGCGAACATATAATTGTTCTCCAGCGCGGCGATGCGCGATTCGTTGAGCTCGACACGCACCTGCATCTCGATCAACCGCTCCTGCACGCGCAAAAAATAGCCGGCAAAGACCAGAAAGAAGATCGCACAACAGACAATGGTTATAGCGAGGCTGATGACCCATTGGCTGAGGCGTTTATTGACATCGTCGTGCGTATCAGCCATGGCCACCCTGTCCTTCTTATGCTTGGAACTGCGGATGAACGATCTTGCCGTCATGCGTCAGCAACATCGCTTTGATGATTTCTTCATCCGGCTTCAGGGCAAAAAGCTTTTGCTCCTTGTCGTGGTAAGCCGCGATGAAATTGTAGATATTGCGGGCATAGAGCGCCGACGCATCGGCCGCGAGACGGCTCGGCACGTTACGGTGACCGACGATCTTGACACCGTCGACCTCGACAATCTGTCCCGGCTGGCTCAAGGCGCAGTTGCCGCCCTGCTCCACCGCGAGATCAATAATGACCGAGCCCGGCTTCATGCTCCGCACCATCGCTTCCGAAACCAGCTGCGGCGCGGCGCGGCCGGGAATCAGCGCGGTGCAGATCACAATATCCTGCTTCTTGATGGTTTCGGCGATCAGCGCGGCCTGCTTCTGCTTGAAGTCGTCGCTCATTTCCTTGGCGTAGCCGCCGGAGGTTTCGGCATTCTTCAGTTCGTCACTTTCCGCGACCACGAAGGTTGCGCCCAGGCTTTCCACCTGCTCCTTGGCAGCCAAGCGCACGTCGGTCGCCGAGACGACCGCACCGAGACGCCGCGCTGTGGCGATGGCCTGCAAACCTGCCACCCCCGCCCCCATGACCATGACGCGCGCTGGCGGAATGGTGCCCGCCGCCGTCATCATCATCGGGAAAGCCCGGCCATATTCCGCCGCCGCATCCAGCACGGCCTTATAGCCCGCGAGGTTGGATTGGGACGACAGCACATCCATGCTCTGCGCTCGCGTGATACGCGGCACCAGCTCCATGGCCAAAGTCGCCACGCCCTGTTGCGCATAAAGCGGCAATTCCGCCTTGCTGGCATAGGGATTGAACGTGGCAACAACGATCGCGCCCGGCTTGAGCGCGCCGATTTCATCCTGCCCCTCCGCCGCCGTCAGCGGGCGCTGCACCTTGAGCACAATATCCGCATCGCGCGCGGCGCCGGCATCGACCAGACTTGCGCCAGCGGATTCATAGGCCGCATCCGTGCAGGAGGCCTCAAGGCCTGCGCCGCGTTCGACCGCGACTTCATAGCCCAAAGCGATGAATTTCTTGACCGTTTCCGGGGTCGCCGCCACACGGCGTTCATGCGGGCGGCGCTCTTTGAGAACAACGAGTTTCATGTTGATTTGATGGGCTCGCAGGAATCGTTAAGTTTTGCATCCTGCCCCAGTTTCCCAGACTTGTGAAGCCGTATTCCGTCAGGCGACCGGCGGCAGCCCCAGCTCCTTGAGCAGTTTCGTCTGGCGCTTGGTCATCTGCTGCAAATCGAAGCCTTCGATCAGGCCCTGGAATTGCCGATACCAGTTGATATTCGCGCCAAGCCGCAGAAAGACCGAGCCCAGGCCGACAGCGGCGCGATCCATAAAGACGAATTCCCGCGGCACCGCAACGCCGCCAAGCTTGCGCAACTCTTCATGGACACGGCGCGCCGTTTCGCGGCCATATTGACCGGTATTGGTCTCTTCGATAGGGCGCGCCCGGTCTTCAAGCAACGGCGCATAAATGAAGCGCGCCCAGATATTGAGCACCTCAACCAGCGCCTTGGACGGGTTTTTGAAACCCCAAGCCGCATAGGCCGCGACGGCGCGCGCATCGTCATTGGTCAACAAAGCCTGATAAAGCTCGATGACGCCATGCACCAGCTCCGGCCGGAAGACGCGGATGCATCCGAAATCGAGCAGGTTGATGCCGTTGTCGGGGCGGATAGTGTAGTTGCCCATATGGGGGTCGCCGTGGATGACGCCGAAATTATAGAATGGCACATACCAGGCGCGGAACATATGCATGGCGATGGCGTTGCGGTCGCGCTGGCCGCGCTTGGCCGCCTCGGCGAAACGGACGCCGTCAAGCCAGCTCATGGTCAGCAACCGGCGGGTCGAGAGCTTGTCAGAAACCTCCGGCACCGCAACAGCAGGCTCGTCCTTGAGCATGGCGCGATACAGCTTCAGGTGACGCGCTTCACGCGTGTAATCGAGCTCTTCATAGAGCCGATCGGCGATTTCCTGCTGCACCCCGCCGGTCGAAACGGCGCGGTCGTAGCGCTCGAAAATCGCGAGCAGAATTTTGAGCTGGCGCAAATCGGCGGCGACGGCCGATTCCATATCCGGATATTGCAGCTTGCAGACGACATCCGCGCCATCCAACGTCACGGCACGATGGACCTGCCCGAGCGAGGCAGCGGCATAAGCCTCGCGACTGAAGCTCTTGAACTTCCGCTCCCAATCGAGTCCGAGTTCGCCCGCCATGCGGCGCTTGACGAAGGGCCAGCCCATCGCGGGGGCATCAGCCTGCAGTTGCGCGAGCTCGGCGGCATATTCAGGTGGCACGAGGTCGGGGATGGTGGCGAGCATCTGCGCCACCTTCATCAGCGGCCCCTTGAGCCCGCCGAGCGCGGCACGCACTTCCGCCGCCAACGCTTCACGCTGCGGCTTCATGCCGAGATATTTCTCACCGGCGAGTTTGGCCCCGACACCGGCCATGCTGGTGGTGACGCGGGCATAACGCTTGACGCGGCCGCCCAGACTATTGCGCTCCTTGGTCATGCATCCAAGCTAGCGCAACAAGCCAGAAAAAACCAGAGATGCGGTTGAATTAGCGGCGCGCTGGCGCGAAGCCGCCAAACCCCATGCCGTTTCCGCCTTGGCCAGAAGCCGGACGACGGACGGTGGATTGCCTCCCGTCTTGCGTAGCAGGCTGTGCAGGTGGTGGTTCCGCAGCATTCTGTCCCTGAGGTGGTGTCACGGGCTGGGCCTGCGTTTGCGCGGCGGGAGCAAGGGTCGCCGCTTCAGGCGTGTGATATGGGAACAGCTTGCGGGCAATTTCCAGCGCTTTGGGGTTGGTCATGATCAGCTTGTCCATCACCGGCAAGGTGACCGGTAAATTGAGCATCGGCTTGTCCGTGATCAGCAATTTGTCGAGACGCGGCAGCTCTTTGCCGTTATAGCTCTCGGCCGCAAGCCGCAAAACTTGCGTCGGCACACGCAGCGTCGTGTACACATAGCCGTTACCGTCAGCATGCTCATAACCCGGACGGGCCGGCACATAAAAATTGACGTTGGAATATTCGGTGCCTGACATTTTTCAGCCCTTCAAAATAATAATGAGAAATATTCAACCTTACGATTGCGCCAATTGCGGCTGCACGCCTTTGCCACGTGTGGCGCTGCTGCCCATGGGCAATGATGTATTGACCGGAATCAAGACGCCATTGCCGTCGAGATCGTCGAGCATGGTTTGTACCCGCGCATCATGCTTGATCGCCGCATTGAGCGGCGCATTGGGCGGCAATTGGGTCGGCAGCAGGTCTAGCTTTGCGCTCAAGATCGTGCTGGCAAAATAGCCGTCATTCGAAATATCGAGCCCCAGATGCGCGCGGCAAGCATGCCGCAGCGGCTGGCTCGGCACATCGAAACGCTGGAAACAAGGTTCGCCGGTCAGAGGGTTGTTGACGAAGGTATTGATACGGGTGAAGCCTTCAACAGGCATCGGAAACTCCAAATAAAAATACTAAAAATACAGTTTAAATACCGGCACTGAAAACCGGCTTAAGAATTGCCGGCATTTGTCCTAATTCCCCTCAAAGCGATCAGAGTTTATGCGTTTGCCCTGCCACGGCGGTACGGCGGCGCTGACTGGCGAAATGCTGCTGATAGACCGCACGGACGCGTGCGGATTCATCGGCATTCAATGGCGATCCCATCGAATCCGCCTCCGTGGGATTTTTGCGTACTTCATAAGAGGTCTTGCCATATACGCCAGCGGGCGCGGCGGCACGCGTTTGATCCGCACGCTGGTTCAGGGTGCCGGCCGCAAGTGCCGCTTTATCAAGATCGCTATAAGTGACGGTTTTGCCGTTCACACGCTCGGTGCCAGACATGATGGCATTCTCGCTGCAATGGAACGCGATGATGTATTGGTTCGTCATATAACCTCAGAAAAACACACAACCTTAAAATAAAAATTCTTCAATAACCGAGTTTACTACTGCCATCTTGCCGGAAAGTAAAAACTTATTATCCGGATTTTGGCTTTTTCTTGGTTAATGCCTGCTGTTTTGCGGCATCGGCTGCACGCCATAAGTACCAGCTGGCCACCGTACGATGCGGCTGCCAACGCGCACCATAAGCCAGCAGCTCTTTCGGTTTCGGCATCGCATCCAGTTTCTTGATAATGCGGAAGCCATTGCGCACGCCGAAATCGTCAACCGGCAGCACATCGGGACGGCCGAGCTGGAAAATCAGCAGCATTTCGACCGTCCAGCGGCCGACACCACGAATCTGCGTGAGGCGCGCGATGATCTCTGCGTCATCGAGGCGGGCGATCCTGGCGCGCGTGGGCACGGTACCGCTCAGAGTATGCTGCGCGATATCGCGGAAAGCTGCGATTTTAGAGAAAGACAGGCCGCAGCCGCGCAATTTTGCATCATCGGTTGCCAGAATTTCTTCCGGCTGCGGGAACTTGCCCGGATAGAGCGCGATGACGCGGCCAAGAATGGCCTCCGCCGCATTGGCGTGCAGCTGCTGGTGCGCGATGGCGCGCATCAGGCTTTCATAGGGTTGACGCTTGCCCTGCGGATCGAGCTGGCACGGGCCATGCGCTTTGACCAGCCGCCGCATCAGCGCGCATTTATTCGAGAGATGGGCTTCCGCTTCTGCGTACATCGGCTGCCTCAGGCGGCTTTGCCGCCATGCGCAAGCGACCATTCTTCCGGCGCATGGAGATATTTCTCCACTTCACCTAGCGTCTTGGCATCGAAATAATTTTGTTCGCGCGCGACAGCAAGCGCATCCCACCAGGTGCAAAGGCCATGCAGCTTGACGTTCAACTGCTGCATCGTCGTATCGCTCTTGCTGTAGATATCGTAGTTGAACACGACCGCGACATGCTCGACCACCGCACCAGCGGCACGCAGTGCTTCAACAAACTTGACCTTGCTGGTGCCCTGGCTCGCCAAATCCTCAACCAGCAGCACGCGCTGGCCTTCGCGCAAATCACCCTCGATCTGCGCCATGCGGCCAAAGCCTTTCGGCTGCTTGCGGACATAAAGCATCGGCAGATCCATCGCATCAGAAATCCAGGCAGCATAGGAGATCCCCGCCGTTTCGCCGCCCGCGACGGCGTCGAAACATTCATGGCCCGCGGCGTCATAAATCTGCTGCGTCAGCATGGCGATGATGGCGCGGCGCGCGCGCGGGAAAGAGATGATCTTGCGGCAGTCGATATAGACCGGGCTGGCGCTGCCGGAAGTGAAGATGAAGGGCTTTTCGGCATTGAACATCACCGCCTTGATCTCGAACAAAATGCGGGCGGTGCGGGCGGCGGTTTCTGACAGCTGGCGTGTGGTCATGGCAGGTCCTCTATGGTCGGATTCGGCCATTGATAGACCATTTTGCCGGTCGCGCTAATGAAAAAATCTAGACGCCACTCAATCCCTGGCGGCTTTGGCAGCGGGTTTGCCCGTTGGCCCGGCATCGGCGACGCAACCTTCCTGCCCGGCATTGGCGCTCAAATCCTGCTGCGCGATGCGCTCCAGATCTTTCGTTTCCGGGTCATAGGCATAAAGGTAATAGCTGCCGCGCCGGATGCCCGCCGCCGTGACGGTGCTGCTGCCCATAATATCGTCCTTGATTTTCATGGCCTTGAGCTGCTGCGCGATGTCCGGCGCAGGCTGCGCTCGCCCCAGCGTCTCCACCGCGTGCAGATAGGCATGCAAGGCCGTGTAAATGCCGACCTGCGACGGCGTCGGCTTGACGCCATTATTCTGCGCGGCGAAACGCGCCATGAAGGCCAGCAACGGGCCACCGGTCGCCTCATAAGGGGTCACGAAATAGATGTGCTGCGCCAACGCTCCAACCGACGGATTGGTCAACATGGCGGCGCAAGCCTGGCAAAAAAGCTGGGACAGCTTCTTGCCCTGCAGATCGTCGGCGAGACGCGGCGCCAGCTGTTGCAGCGCGGTCGGCCCGGCGCCCAACGTCACCAGCGCGGTATCGTCCTTGACCAGAGGCATATCGGCATCGAGCAGCGGCTTCGCGCCGGCGACATTATGCTTGCCCGATGGAACCACCAGGCTGACCGTTTCAAACTGGCTGAACCCGACCGTCTTACCGATTTCCTGAAAAGCCTGGCTGCCATTGTTCTTGCGCGTCTCAAGATTAAGCAGATAGGCTTTTTCGGTGCCGTCTTCCTTGAAAGCGCTTAAGGCGAAGTGGCTCATCGCGGCGAGATCATAGGTCCAGACCACGATATTGTTCTGGCAGGCGCGCGGCGGCTCGAAGCCTGAGCCGCTGATGATGGCAAGCCCGTTCAGTTCCTTCAGAACCGGCTGCACCGCGCGGGCAACGCCGCCGTTCGGCACATCGAGCACGACATCGATCTTGCTGTGCTGTAACCAATGGCGAACGATGCTCGCCCCGACCTTGGGACGATTTTGGTGGTCACCTTCTACCAGCTTGATCGGCCGGCCTGCGACTTTGCCGCCCCAGTCCTCAACCGCCAGATGGGCCGCAAGCCGCGCCCCATCGGCGACATTATCACCCCAGGCATTCTGCTTGGTGGTCAGGATACCGATGCGCACGGGGTTACCATCCGCCGCCAGCACATTGGCCGACACGGCGCAGAGCAACACGACACACGGAACAATCTGCCAAAAGCGATTCAAGTTCTGCTCCCCATAGCGTCACCATAATTAAACAATCCGGCAAAATTTGGACAGCGGGAAAATCTTTGCTAGAACAAACGCATGTTTTGAAACCGTTAAAGGACGCGTGGTTATGGCTGCCTACCAATATGTTTATGTGATGAAGGGTTTGACCAAAGTTTTCCCCAGCGGCAAGAAGGTGCTGGACAATGTCTGGCTCTCTTTCTACCCCGGCGCGAAAATCGGTATTCTCGGCGCGAACGGCGCCGGTAAATCGACCTTGATGAAGATCATGGCCGGGATGGACAAGGATTTCTCCGGCGAGGCCTGGGTCGCGGAAGGCGCTACCGTGGGCTATTTGCCGCAAGAGCCGGAACTCGATCCCAAGCTGACCGTGCAGGAAAATGTGCTGGCGGGAATGGGCGCGATCAAGACGCTGGTCGACCGCTTTGAAGAAGTCAGCAACAAGCTCGGCGAAGTCACCGACGAAGACGAGATGCAGAAGCTGATCGACGAACAGGCGGCGCTGCAGGAAAAGATCGACGCGGCGGATGCCTGGGATTTGTCGCGCCAGATCGAAATCGCGCTCGACGCGTTGCGCTGCCCGCCGGGCGATGCCGACGTGACCAAGCTTTCGGGCGGCGAAAAGCGCCGCGTGGCGCTGTGCCGCCTGCTGCTGCAGAAGCCTGATTTGCTATTGCTCGACGAACCGACTAACCATCTCGACGCCGAATCGGTCGCCTGGTTGCAGAACCACCTCGTCAATTATCCCGGCGCGGTCATCCTCGTCACCCACGACCGCTATTTCCTCGATCAGGTCACGGGCTGGATTCTCGAACTCGACCGCGGCGCGGGCATTCCTTATGAAGGCAACTATTCTTCGTGGCTTGTGCAGAAGCAGAAGCGGCTGGAGCAGGAAGCGCGCGAAGAAACCGGACGGCAGAAGGTGCTGGCCCGCGAGCTGGAATGGATCAACGCCTCACCCAAAGCGCGGCAGGCCAAGAGCAAGGCGCGTATCTCGGCTTATGAAAACCTGTTGGCCAAGAGCGGCGACAAGACTTCCGACGCGCTGCAGATCATCATTCCGACCCCGCCGCGATTGGGGCAGAATGTCATCGAAGCCGAACATCTCAATAAATCCTTCGGCGACCGGTTGCTGATTGAGGATTTCAGCTTCCGGCTGCCGCCGGGCGGCATCGTCGGCATCATCGGGCCGAACGGCGCGGGCAAGACCACCTTGTTCCGCATGATCACCGAGCAGGATAAGCCGGACAGCGGCAGTTTCAAGGTCGGCGAGACCGTCAAGCTCGGCTATATCGACCAAAGCCGTGAAGCCTTGAACGCCGACAAGACGGTGTGGGAAGAAATCTCGGAAGGCAACGATATCCTCGAACTCGGCAAGATTAAGCTGCCGAGCCGCGCTTATGTCTCGTCCTTCGGCTTCAAGGGTGTGGACCAGCAGAAGAAGGTCGGCCAGCTGTCAGGCGGTGAACGCAACCGCGTGCATATGGCAAAGATGCTCAAGTCCGGCGCCAATGTGCTGCTGCTTGACGAACCGAGCAACGATCTCGATGTCGATACGCTGCGCGCGCTCGAAGATGCTTTGGTCGAGTTTCCGGGCTGCGTCGTGGTCATCAGCCACGATCGCTGGTTCCTCGACCGCATCGCGACGCATATCATCGCCTATGAAGGCAACAGTCAGGTGGTTTACTTCGAAGGCAATTATCAGGACTACGAAGCCGACCGCAAACGCCGCCTGGGCGCGGAAGCCGAGCAGCCGCACCGGCTGCGCTACAAGCCGTTAAAGCGGTAATGCCGAGATGGAGAGGATGATGCGCCGGTTTCAAATTTTTGCATTCCTGGCTCTGTGCATCCTCTCCCCGTCCACGATGGCCGGCGATATGCCGACAGCGGCGTCGATGACGACGAATACAGACGCGCAAAAGACTGAGACGCAGAAAGCTGAAGGACAAAAGGTCGAGGCACAAAAGGTCGAAGTGGTAAAGCCGCAGGCGGCAGAGACGCCCTGTTTTCAGCAGTGCGCCAATATCTGCTCGATCCATTCCGGGGCGCAAAGCGTCGATAGCTGCACGGTTCAATGCACCATGAAATGCAATCGCGAGGGTGGCAAGCTCCCCGCCCCGCCCGCGCCCGATCTGGTCACCTTCGGCGCATTCGCCATTTCGCCTTCGACACTGCTCTATGCCGGAGTCAAAGGCATGCTTTCGCGCGAAGACGCCGAGCATGATGCGATCACGGCTTGCGAAAACAATCCCGGCCATCCCTCGGACTGCCAGATTGCGCTGTGGTTCCACGGCACGTGCGGCGCACTGGCGCTCAAGGACGATCCGGAGCGCAAGGATTGGGGTTGGGGCGCCGACTGGGCCCAGACCAGTCAGGCGGCGGAGGCGCAGGCCCGCCGCAACTGCAATGAGCACGTTACG